>CAUABB010000107.1 GCA_958427155.1 uncultured Oscillospiraceae bacterium
TTCCGACCGTACCACTGATTTCCCTAATTTTTTTACACACGGTAAACCCGTCAACTCCACCCATCATAATATCGAGCAGAACAATATCATAATCCCCATTTTTTTCAAATAACGCCAGTCCTTCTTCCCCATTTGAGGCTGCTGAAACTTCATAGCCGGAACGCTGAAGATTAATTACAACAAAATCACGGATTGCGTCTTCATCTTCACAAACCAATATTTTTCTCATTCTATTCCTTCCTTTCCGATCAATCCTAAGTTTTTTAAAGAATCGTAGAAAAACGTTTTATCAATTCCTCTTTGGAGAGACGATATATACTTTCTGTTTCAATATTAAGCTTTGCCAGATAAGTGATCTGTCCAACTGAAGCAAGTTTAAAGAAGCCCTGGGTCAAACCCGTCTGCACCAGATCCGTTTTCTGTACCGTACGGATACGCAGTAGCTCATCACCTTCCGAGCCATCGGCATTTCGGCAAAGAAACTGTACTTCATCTTGGTCGGATGTGGTTTTTACAAAAACCATATCCTTCCACTCAGAAGGAACGCGAAGCTGATAGCCGTCTGAAGAATTAATATAAGTAATTTCTTTTACTAAAAATCCCTGATCACTGTAGGCAAGCCACTCAATATAATAAAATTCAGAATTGCTCCCCTGCGGATAACCATTCATTAAAACAGGACTGGGAACCTCTGTAACGCCATCGCCATCAATATCGGTACAAAAAACCTGTTGCTCTCGCAGTGATCTGGAAGCCAGATTAGAAACACCGCCTCCTGTCAGGTTCACCAACTTTTCTCCCTGTACTGTAACAATCTGCGTACAAAGATTTCCGTCTTTTCTGCCTTCCAGAAAAAGGGCTGGCTGATTTATAGATACATTTCCTGAAATAACAGCCTCATAATCATCAACTAGGCCGCCGATCACTATTTCATCCTGGACCTGATAGCCGTCTTCAACTGCAGAAACAAGTCTGGCTGATCTACTGTGCGAAGAATCTGAACCGCCTACATAAATCAAACAGTCATCCTCCGCCCAAGGAAGACCTAAAACCGAAAAAACATCATATTGATATTCATTATATCCCCTCAGCATACCGTCTTCATACCGATAAATGACCAGTTTTTTATCCTCCGGATAGGTTGTCTGATAACCTACTACCATACTTAAGCCCCTGTCCGACTTCAGCGTTCCAAAATCCACCCGATCAATCTCAAGGCCACCTCCTGTAATATCACAGGCAGAAACCCAACTTCCGTCTTCAAGCTGATCCAAAATGTTGATACGAAGATCAGATGAACGGTTGGACTGCAGACCCGTCTGATAGAAAGCAATAGCTTCCTCAGTAGGCTCATCATCCAAATTTCGGATAATAAAAGCAGAACGGTAATCCCCCGTTTGAGGATACTTTAACTGAATATCAGTTCCAACCTGACTGGTAAGCGCCCCATAAATTGCGCTTTGCTGAGCAGTCAGGCTCGGCGGAACCATAATTCCATCCACATTCATCAATTCGTTATTACAACCGCCCAGCGTAAGCATCATAAACAAAGCGGATATTACAGCTAAAATACGTTTCATGGAACCTCCAGAAATCTCTATCTATTTTGTAGAGATGATATCTATTTCTGTTTTGGCTTAAAATAAAAAAGTTTTACATCCTTATTTTTGTGAAAACGTCTGTAAAGATGCTCTGCCAACCAGCAAATAAAAACCCCGAGTAAGCCGCCAATAAAGTTTAAAATCACATCATCGATATCACTTGCACCGGTTTTAAAAACATATTGAAGAACTTCTACTAAAACAGGGACACACAATAAAATTAAAATCCGGACAACTATATGAATCCTGTGAGAAAAAACAGAAAGATAGAAACCAAGCGGCGTAAAAATCAGAACATTACCCGCAAGATTCAAAATTTTGACCGTACTGTTCAAGGCCGTCGTAGTTAGATACATCTCAATCGTTTTAAACGGGACAAGATTTACACTGCGGTATTCATATCCGCGATTGGCTGAACCGAAAAAAAGCAGAGCGATTAAAGAGAGAATATAAATTATAAAGAAGACAATACTCGCAACCCTAAAAAATTCCTCAAACCGTTGCAACTTCCGCTTTCGGTCACACAGGCGGGCAAAAGAACAGACTAAAACAGGGGCAAGCCAGTTGACTGCCAGCATAAAAAACGTTTTATTTTCAATGCCCACCTGCATATCCATTAAAAAATCAAGAAACACAACAATTGATGCCACACCACAGATCGTCGTTATAAAAACGCTACATCGATCATAACACCGACCCATTCTAAGCAATACCGCAGAGATTCCCGCACAGAGAACAAAAGATATACAAAGACTTATAAGGGTATCTACAAATGACATCATTCAGCTAAAACATAAATCATTCCCAATACACACGGAAATGTTGCGCTTCTCACCCACGAGGTCTGCATTTGAGCACCTCCACACCTTACGAATACGCTGTTCTCTGTTTCAAACAGCATCTGTTTTACACTTTCCGCTTTAACATTCAGCGATTTTATTTTATCATAATTTTAAAAAAAATACTACTCTTTTCACAATTCCACTTAGATCTCGTTTCTCCATGATACAGGTAAAAAAGATTGACACCTTTTTGTCGCAATGGTACCATAAAAGAGGTATCATCTCACTTAAAGAGCAAGGGGGTTACAGCATGAAAAAATATGTAATTGCGCTTGATCAGGGAACTACCAGTTCCCGGGCTATTTTATTTGATTCAGAGCAGAATATCGTCGAAATTGCGCAGAAAGAACTAACTCAGTTTTACCCCCAGCCTGGCTGGGTAGAGCACGATCCTATGGAAATTTTTTCCTCACAGGCAGCCGTTATGACCGAAGTATTACTCCAGTCCGGCGTCCCGATTGAAGAGGTTGCCGCAATCGGAATTACCAACCAACGGGAAACCGCCATTATCTGGGATAAAAAAACCGGAAGGCCCATCCATAACGCCATTGTATGGCAATGTCGCCGCACGGCGGACATCTGCGAACAACTCAAAAAAGACGGTCATGAGCCTTATATCCGCGAAACAACCGGCCTTTTGGCGGATGCTTATTTTTCCGGCACCAAAATTAAATGGCTTCTTGACCATGTTCCGGGGGCAAGAGAACGGGCTGAAAACGGAGAGCTGCTTTTTGGAACGGTAGACAGCTGGCTTATCTGGAAAATGACCGGTGGAAAAGTCCACGCCACTGATGTTACCAACGCTTCTCGAACCATGCTTTTTAATATTAAAACGCTGACCTGGGATGAAAAAATGCTTGAAATTTTGAAAATTCCGCGTTGTATTCTTCCAAAGGTCTGCAGCAGCAGCGAGATATACGGAACAACCAACCTGTTCGGCTGCGAAATCCCAATTGCCGGTGTTGCCGGTGACCAACACGCCGCTCTGTTCGGACAGACCTGCTTTGACCCGGGTGACGCCAAAAACACCTACGGAACAGGGTGTTTTCTGTTAATGAATACCGGAACCGAACTCTGCCGCTCTAAAAACGGAATGCTGACCACGGTAGCTATTGGTCTTCCCGGCGAGGTACAGTACGCAATTGAAGGAAGCATCTTTGTAGGAGGCGCGGTAGTTCAATGGCTCCGGGATGAACTCCGGTTTATTTCCGAGTCGGCTGACAGCGAATATTTCGCGAAGAAAACCAAAGACAACGGTGGTGTTTATGTGGTTCCAGCCTTTACCGGGCTTGGTGCCCCACACTGGGACATGTACGCCAGAGGAGCTATTTTCGGATTGACACGCGGTGTAGGACGAAATCATATTATCAGGGCCGCTCTTGAATCAATCGCCTACCAAAGCAAAGAGGTGCTGGACGCTATCGCGGATGATACCGGGATAGCCGTTAGCGAACTTCGGGTAGACGGCGGAGCAAGCGCGAACAACTTTCTGATGCAGTTTCAGGCTGATATTCTGAATCTTCCGGTTCGGCGCCCCATGATCCGGGAAACCACAGCTCTGGGCGCGGCTTATTTGGCCGGGCTTGCCGTAGGCGTTTGGAAAGATACCGAAGAGATTCGTCATCAATGGACGCTCGACCAAATGTTTCAGCCAAATATGCCGGACAATATTCGTTTGAGGAACTGGTCCGGTTGGCAGAAAGCTGTAAAACGTTCAAAAGGATGGGCAGAGTAGGTTAATTTTTGTCGAGCAAGAGCTGATATAATAAAATGATAAGGAAGTGCCGCATGAAAGAATTTGAAACAATCGGGTTTGGACCTGCTGATATTTTGGTTCCTCAAGACTCAATAGACCTTTACAGATGGTGTGTGATAGCCTGCGATCAATATACATCAGAACCGGAATATTGGAATGAAACAGAAAAAAACGTTGGAGACTCTCCCAGTACTCTCCAGCTGGTCTTTCCCGAAATTCATCTGGAGCAACCGGGCTTTGAGGAACGAATCGGTAGGATTCACTCAGCAATGAACCGTTATTTAGAGGAAAATATTTTCAAAGAATATTCTGAATCTCTCATTCTTGTACGCCGCACCCAGGCCGATGGAAAAATTCGAACAGGGCTGATTGGTGCCGTGGACCTTGAACGATATGATTATAACAAAGGTTCTTCCTCCCTGATTCGTGCGACAGAAGGAACCGTCTTGGAACGGATCCCTCCCCGCGTAAAAGTGCGGAAAAATGCTCTTCTTGAACTGCCACATATTATGTTGCTGATCGATGACGAAAAAAGAACTGTTATAGAACCTCTTTCCGAAAAACGCGGCCAGTTTAAAAAAATTTATGAAACACAGCTCATGCAGAACGGAGGTAGCGTGGAAGGATATCTAGTCGATCCGGGCTGTTATCCGTCTCTGATCCACGCGTTTCAGGCGTTGGCTGATCCGGATAGCTTTGCCCTGCGGTACCAAAAGCCCGCCGATCAAAATCTCGTTTTCGCAGTAGGAGATGGAAACCATTCTCTTGCGACCGCTAAAGCCTGCTACGAGGCTCTGAAAGAAAAAGAAGGCGCCGCTGCAAAACATTCTCCCGCCCGGTACGCGCTGGTAGAGCTGGTCAATCTACATGACCCTTCTTTAGAGTTTGAGGCAATTCATCGGGTTGTTTTCGATGTCGACCCCAACCATCTTTTGACAGAACTTAAAAAGAAGTTACAGACTGTTCCAGGAAAAGAAGCAGGCCATTTCTTTACCTGTCTTTACCAAGGGAAAAAAGAGAATCTGACGGTTCCACACCCCAAGGCTAACCTCGCAGTCGGAACTCTTCAGGAGTTCCTTGATGACTACCTTTCACGATTCGGTGGCCGGATTGACTACATCCACGGTGCAGACGTTGTAAGACGTCTCTCAGATACACCGCATTCCGTTGGCTTCTTACTTCCTGATATGCTTAAAAGTGAGCTTTTCCCTACTGTTATTCTTGATGGTTCTCTGCCTCGCAAAACCTTTTCTATGGGGCACGCGTGGGATAAACGATATTACTTGGAAGCCCGCAAAATAAAATAGCGTACAAAAACCGCCCGGTACTGGGGCGGTTTTTATTTTTATTATTTTCCTTTTTTAACATTTTTA
>CAUABB010000108.1 GCA_958427155.1 uncultured Oscillospiraceae bacterium
ATTTTTTTTAGATTTTCCTCCAAAATATCAATACAGCTTTCATCTGCAAAGGGAAGAAGCTGGACTATATATCCTCCAGCCCCTTTAATAGTGAGATCAGGATTCACCAAAACACCCAGTCCACAAACAGTCGGCGTTTGTTCGCTAATGGCAAAGTACTGGGTAATATCCTCTGCAATTTCTCCGGATACGATTGGAACCTGTCCAGTATAGGGCTCTTTCATTCCCAAATCTTTTATCACCTGAAGAAACCCCTCTTTCCCGACCGCACCGGAAACATCGAGTTTTCCATACTGGTTAAGGGGAAGTTCTACAACCGTGTTTTCTGCATAACACTTGACATTTCCATAACTGTCGGCTACAGCGATCATGCTTCCGATTGGACCACTTCCTTTCATTCTGAGAGTCAGTGATTGATCGGAAGCCTTTAACATACATCCCATCATGGAAGCAGCAGCAGATAGCCGTCCCATTGCCGCCGAAACAACGGCAGATGTCTGGTGGATCCGCTCAATTTCAGAAACAATATCAGTCGCGTCAATAGCGCACGCCATGACAGACCCGTCTTTTGACAATGTTCGAACCAGTTTACCCATAAAATTCCTTTCAATTTTTTTGAGCCAGATAGATAACCCGTTCTGAGTTTTTCCGTGGGCTATTTCTACCATCTTCATCATAAATTTCTATAACAGCAAACCCCGCTTTTTTTAGCAGGAAACGGATTGTTTCATCTGGATAAGCGCGTTCTAAAAAACACTCTGTCCCTCGCCGGTAAATTCCTTTTTCGCATTCTATAAACAAATCAAGGTCAATTTGTACAAGAAAAGGATCAATCAAAGTGTTTTGCCAAATACAGTAAACGCCGGGTTCATCATAAATAAAGGTATTATTTGCTAAGATTTCTCTGTGTTTATAAACAGTATTTACGTCAAATAAGAAAAGTCCACCCGGATTGGTAAAAAGAGAAACGCGCCGGAATGTCTCCTGTAAATCGTGGGGATTGATCAAATGATTCAGACTATCCAGTGCGCAGACTGTAACGTCAACCGTTCCATAGAGGTCAAGCTCCTGCATCTGCTGGCAAAGAAAAATAACTGAATGATTATTTGAATCAATTTTTTTGTTCATAGCAATTGAGAGCATTTCTTCTGAACCATCGATACCAATGACATCATACCCCATTCGTGCAAACTCAAAGCTCATAGAGCCGGTCCCACAGGCAAGGTCAAGAAGAATTCCTCTTTCTTTTCTGTTGGCCTGAATCAAAAAGTCATAGCAGGCTGCCCGTTGAGAATAATCTACATTAACAGTTAACCGATCGTAAACGGCAGCAAAATCATTATAACTATTCATCTTTATCCATTCGATTAAATATTTTCACGTAACCGTCGTTACCATACATCAGAGAACGGTTGACTCGGCTGATTGTAGCGGTACTAGCACCGGTTTTAGAAACAATATCGCTATATACTTTGTGTTCGCTTAACATTTTTGCTACTATAATTCGTTGCGACATAGCCTTTAGTTCTTGTGCAGTACAGAGATCTTCGAAAAAATTATAGCATTCTTCCATGTTGTTTAAGGACAGAATTGCCTGAAAAAGAAAATCAACATCGCCATTTTTTAACTTGTCGTTCATGAAAGTCCCTCCAGATAGAAGTCAATTCCAGTTCATTTTAACACACTAAAATATAAAAGTAAAGATATAATAAAGAATGAATGAAGCCTGCTGAAATCTTGCAATATTGCCATTAATCCGGTATAATAACTAAAGTATCCGCAGAAACGGCAAAAAGGAGATTACAATGCAGGAAAAAACCTTGAATATAAAACGTGAAACATCTACTGCCATTCTTCCGGCACTCGCAATGAGAGGCCTTGTTATGCTTCCGGGTATTGTTATGCATTTCGATGTGGGACGAGTGAAATCAATCGAAGCGCTTAATGCTGCCGTGGGCTCTAATAAGACCATTTTTCTGATTGCACAGAACGATCTTTCAGTGGAGGATCCGCGAGAAAATGACCTGTACCGGGTTGGTGTAGTTGTAAAAATTAAACAGCTTCTTAAAACGCAGGAAAATACAGTTCGCGTCTTGGTAGAAGGATTATACCGCGCTAAGGTAATGCGTTTTACATCTTTTGACGGTTATATTGAGTGTGAAGTAAAACAGATGCCTTATCGGAAGAGCCATCATACCGCTGAAGAAGTTGAGGCGATAATGCGTACGATTAAGGCTATTTTTGACGAATATGTCGGAATTGTCCCCAAAATGTCAGAAGAGCTTATTTCCTCCATTTTAACAGAGGATAATCCGCAGAAATTGTTTGATCTTATCGTTCAAAATATCATGCTTCGGTTTGAGGACAAGCAGAAGCTTTTAGAAAAGTCTGATCTTTATGGGCGACTTCGTCTTCTTGCTGAAATTCTTGAAAAAGAGACTAATATTCTTGCCATTGAGCGAGATATCTATGAGCAGGTTAAAGAAAGCATGGAAAAAAACCAACGTGATTACTATCTGCGCGAACAGCTCCGGGTGATTTCGGAAGAGCTGGGAGATGGGGAAAACGTTCAGGAAGAAGCGGAGGAATTTGCGGAAGCGGTTGAGCGGATTAAAAATTTGTCGGATGATTCAAGAGAGAAGCTTTTAAAAGAATGCGAGCGTCTTTATAAAATGCCGCCAAATTCCCATGAAGCCTCTGTGATTCGAAATTATTTAGACCTTGTAATTAGCCTTCCTTGGGATGAAAAAACAGAAGATAACCTGAATATTAATCAAATCAGCAAACGGCTTGACAAAGATCATTATGGGTTGGAAAAGGTGAAGGAGCGTATTCTTGAAAGCCTTGCTGTCAGAAAGCTTGCGCCGGATATTAAAGGACAGATTATCTGTTTGGAGGGCCCTCCGGGTGTTGGTAAAACTTCAATCGCCCGCTCTATTGCAGAAGCGTTGGGGAGAAAGTTTGTTCGTATTTCGCTCGGGGGCATTCGGGATGAATCTGAAATTCGCGGCCATCGGAAAACTTATATCGGCGCAATGCCGGGTAGGATTATTGCCGGAATGAAGCAGGCCAAATCACACAATCCGCTTATTCTGTTGGACGAAATTGATAAAATGGGGGCCGATTATAAAGGCGATCCGTCTTCAGCGATGCTTGAGATGTTGGATAGTGAACAAAACGTAGCGTTTTATGACCATTACCTTGAAATTCCGTTTGATTTGAGCGAAGTCTTGTTTATTACGACGGCCAATTCCCTCGATACGATTCCAGGGCCACTGCTAGATCGAATGGAGGTTATTTCTCTGCCGAGCTATACCCGGGAAGAAAAATTTCAAATTGCCAAGCGTCATTTAGTAAAAAAGCAGATGTTAAAGCATGGTTTGTCTTCAGCTGTTTTCCGAATTTCAGAAGGAGCTCTTTATACGCTGATAGACGGTTATACACGTGAGGCAGGCGTCCGAAAACTGGAACGAGAAATTGCTTCTCTTTGCAGGAAAGGGGCAAAAAAAATTGCCTCCGGTGAATTAGAACGGGTCACGGTGACGCCCAAAAATATTGAGTCACTTCTTGGACCGAAAAAGTATTACCCTGATTTAATGGAAAATAGGGATATGGTCGGCCTAGTTACCGGCCTTGCTTGGACATCGGTGGGCGGAGAGGTTTTGCCAATTGAGGTTTCAATTTTAGAAGGAAGTGGGAAGGTAGAACTGACTGGCAATCTTGGCGATGTTATGAAAGAGTCTGCACGAATCGCTGTCAGCTATGTTCGCTCTGTTGCGAATATTTACGGAATTCCTGCCGATTTTTATAAAACAAAGGATATACATATCCATGCGCCAGAGGGCGCTGTTCCAAAAGACGGCCCTTCCGCAGGAATTGCTTTAACAACGGCATTGATATCTGCTTTGTCCGGTGTTCCGGTTCGTCATGATGTAGCGATGACCGGGGAAATTACTTTGCGTGGGCGGGTTTTGCCAATCGGTGGACTGCGGGAAAAAACAATGGCGGCTTATCGGTATGGTATTAAAACCGTTATCATCCCCAAAAGAAATGAACCGGATTTATATGATGTGGAAAAGGTTGTAAAAGAGTCAGTAGAATTTGTCTTAGCCGACCATATTGAAACTGTGTTAGAGACTGCCCTGGTTTGGCCGAAGGAATCAACGAAAGACTCAAAAACGGAATGTTCGGGACTGAGTGTTTCAAAGGGAAAGGATCGGTCGGAAAAATGTCCGGCTGTTCCGTCGTGATGGAGGAATTGTATGAATTTTCATACGGCTCGTTTTATTGCTTCTTATGGGATTTCTTCACAGCTTCCCGTATCGGGAAAGCCGGAAATTGCGTTTGCAGGGCGTTCCAATGTCGGAAAATCCTCGCTGCTCAACAAGATATTTAACCGTAAAAACCTGGCTCGTGTCAGCGCGGTTCCTGGTAAAACTGCAACAATCAATTTTTATCAGGTCGATGAGACGATTTTTGTTGATCTTCCGGGATATGGTTACGCAAAGGTAGCCAAAAGCGAAAAGCATCGGTGGTCGGAGCTGATTGAGGGATATTTTAATCAGGATCGAAACGTAGCGCTTGTTCTTTTGTTGGTGGATATCCGCCATGAACCATCCCGTTTGGATTTAGATATGGTTCATTATCTGGTCGAACGGGAATTTCCGTTTTTAATTGTTTTTACAAAAGCAGACAAGCTTTCACGCCTTCAAAAAGAAAAAAGACTTGAGGCGTTTCGAAATGAGTTTCCTTATGGGGATGAAATTCAAATGATTGCTATTTCTTCCCAGACAGGTGAAGGAGTTGAAGAACTTCGTTCCATTTTGGACGAGGTTGGTATAGAATAATATTTTGGAGGTTTCAATGTTTGTTTCCAAAAATTTGACAGTTAACGGAGAAGGACATTTAGCGATTGCAGGCAAAGACGCCGTATCGCTTGCGCATGAATATGGCACTCCGGTTTCTGTAATGGACGAAGGACTAATCCGCGAAAATTGTAGAAAGTTCCGTCGCTCTTTTGAAACTTATTATGATGGTGCAGGAATGGCATTATATGCAAGTAAGGCTTTCTGCTGTAAAGAAATTTGCCGGATTGCCAATGAAGAAGGAATGGGACTCGACGTTGTCTCTTTGGGGGAACTTTATACTGCGTCTTGTGCTGGATTCCCGATGGGGCGGGTTTATTTTCACGGAAATAACAAATCTGATGAAGAACTGAAGTATGCACTATCCCAAGAAGTAGGCTGTATTGTAGTTGATAACACGGAGGAGCTAAAAAGACTGAATGAAATGGCCTGTCAGATGGGGAAGAAACCCGGAATTATGTTCCGGATCAAACCGGGAATTGATGCCCATACCCATAGCTTTATCCGAACTGGGCAGATTGACTCTAAATTTGGCCTTGCGCTTGAAACAGGTGAGGCACTTGCGGTTTTAAAACAGGCAGTTTCAATGGAGCATGTATTTCTTAAAGGTGTTCACTGCCATATTGGTTCCCAGATTTTTGATATTGAACCCTTCAAGCTTGCGGCTGAGGTTATGCTTCAGCTGATTGCTC
>CAUABB010000109.1 GCA_958427155.1 uncultured Oscillospiraceae bacterium
ACAGTTTGAGGTATCACTCGACTATCTTCGGGAGTTTGATTTTGAGCCGATTGCCACAACAGACGAGTATTTTGTGAAATACGATATGCCTACCACTTTTACCGTTCGTGGGGAAACGGTCATTGTAGAAAGCGAGCAGTTAGCGGCCGCGCTTTTGCGTCTGCCGGAAAAGCGGCGTGAAGTGCTGTTTTTGCGGTACTACCTCGGTTACAGCGATACGGAAATCGGAAGGCTATTCGGAGTTTGCAGAAGCACAATCTTTCGTAGACGAAAAAGGTCATTGCGCTTCATACGAAAAGAACTGGAGGCGTTAGAAGATGAAGAATAGGAAATACAATTTGCTGCCCTATGAAACGATTGTAAAGGCAACCGCCGGGGAGCCGGAAGCGGTGAACACCGTCATTCAAACCTATACCGGCTACATCAAATATCTGTCCTACTTTCAAGGGAGTATCAACGACGATATTCAAGATTATCTCAAAGCGTCCTTAATGGAAGCACTACCCAAGTTCCGCTTTGACA
Organism: uncultured Oscillospiraceae bacterium; assembly: GCA_958427155.1. Taxonomy (GTDB): domain Bacteria; phylum Bacillota; class Clostridia; order Oscillospirales; family Ruminococcaceae; genus Metaruminococcus_A. The sequence goes on from CAUABB010000109.1 coordinate 523, forward strand.
GATGACAAGTAGCAAAGGCAGAAAAAGCCGTCAAGGATAAACTTCGCGCTTCGCGTCCTTGACGGCTTTGCCCGTCTTTGCTGTCGGGTAATCAAGAGGGCGCAAACGGATAGACCGCTTGCGCCCTCAATCTATGATGATGTGTTACGCAATAGAGAGCGAGAGCGCCTTACACAACGCGGTTTTGCAGACTTGAAAACACAAGAGTTGAGTGTTTATATCCCCACCCTCAAAAATGGCGGTCTACTGCGTAACATTTTGCCATGCCAGCGTGGACATTTAGGCAGGCGAAAAGCCTTGATTTATGCGACTTGCAGAGAACGGAAACAGAACAAGTAGTATCGTATCCCTTGAAAGCGCAAAAATGCCTTTCTATCGTTCCACGCGGCACAGAAAAAGCGGGCAAGAAGTCTTTGACCTCTTACCCGCTTTTGTGGCAATCCGTATGGCAGCTACCCTGTTTCAGTTGATTGTTGATGCTGTTTTATGAGTAGCTACCATCAAGCGGTTCTTTTTTATTTACTGGTTCAGGTATTTGGTAATTAAATCCCTGATAATCCCTGGATTTCCCTTCCCTTTCGTCGCTTTCATACACTGACCAACTAGGAAACCAAACGCATTTGTTTTGCCACCTTTATAGTCGTCTACTGATTTTTGATTAGCTGCAAGAACTTCTTTTACTGTTTCTTCTAAGGCGGCTGTATCAGAAATTTGAGCAAGCCCTTTTTCGCTGATAATATCCGCAACTTTCTTATCCTCAGCGATAATAACATCCAAAACTGTTTTTCCAGCTGTGTTGGAGATAATTCCCTTCTCAATACTTTCAATCAGTTCCGCAAGGTTTTGCGGCGTTAAGGCAGTATCAGAAAGCTGCTTATTACCATCGTTTAGATATTTAGAAATATCTCCTAAAATCCAATTGGAAATATTTTTTGGCTGGCATTTTCCAAGTGCAAAAGTTTCCTCAAATAATTTGGATTTTTCCACGCTATCAACAAGCAATTCTGCATCGGCGCGCGGCAAACCGAGTTCTTTAATATAACGAGCCAATTTCACATTTGGAAGCTCAGGTAATTCATTTTTTAAGCCTTCAACATAATCTTCTTCCAAAACAATTGTTAAAAGGTCTGGCTCTGGGAAATACCGGTAGTCATGAGCATCCTCTTTACTACGCAAAACGAAGTTTTGCCCTTTCATATCGTCCCAACGGCGAGTTTCCTGAACAACTTCTCCGCCTGCTTCCAGTACCTCAATTTGGCGATTTGCTTCATACTCGATTGCACGCATTGTCGCGCTGAAAGAGTTAACATTCTTCATTTCACAGCGGGTTCCGAATTCCGTACTCCCTTTTTTTCGCACGGATACGTTGACGTCGCACCGGATAGAGCCTTCCTGCATCTTACAGTCAGAAATATCGAGATACTGCAAAATCTGACGGATGGTGTCGAGATATGCCTTCGCCTCTTCGGCACTGCGGATATCGGGTTCAGATACAATCTCAATCAGCGGTACGCCACAACGGTTGAAATCAACTAGAGAGCCATCAAAACTGTCGTCGTGAATCAGCTTGCCAGCATCCTCCTCAATATGAATTCGGGTGACGCCGATCCGTTTCTGCTCCTCTCCGATCATGATATCCAGGTAACCATTTTCACAAAGAGGAATATCGAACTGGGAGATCTGGTAAGCCTTTGGAAGGTCTGGATAGAAATAATTTTTACGGTCTTGCTTGCAGATCCGGTTGATGGAACAATGGAGCGCGTGCCCCATTTTAACAGCGTACTCAACAACTTTTTCGTTTAGAGTCGGCAGAGTTCCCGGCATACCGGAGCAGATAGGACAACATTGACTGTTGACTTCCAGTCCGAATTTGTTTTTACAGCTACAAAAAATTTTAGATTCGGTAGATAACTCCGCGTGAACCTCCAGTCCGACAACGATTTCGTAATCATTTCTGTTCATACTCACTCACCTCTTATAATAGCGGCATCTGGTATGAAAAACCGCTCTGGAGTTCATACAGTTCCGACAAATTAAACAATGTCTGTTCAGAGAATTTAGGTCCTATCAGCTGCATACCCACCGGCAACCCTTTGGAATCTTTGCCGCAGGGCACGCTAATGGCGGGCAGTCCGGCTATGTTGACGGTAACGGTGCAAACGTCGCTTAGGTACATTTTGAGAGGGTCGCCGATATTTTCACCAATTTTGAAGGCGGTTGCCGGAGTGGTCGGTGTCAGGATAACGTCGCACTCTTTGTAGGCCGCGTCAAACTCAGCCATAATCTGCTTCTGTACCATTTTGGCTTTTTTATAATAAGCATCGTAGTATCCGCTGCTCAACACAAAGGTGCCGAGCATAATCCGGCGCTTGACCTCATCCCCAAACCCTTCGCTCCGGGTTTTCTCATACATATCGATCAGTCCGTCATATTCCGGCGTACGGTAGCCGTATTTGACCCCGTCGAACCGCGCAAGGTTGGAGGATGCCTCCGCCGATGCGATAATATAATAAGCGTTTAGAGCATACTGGGTGCTGGGAAGAGAAATCTCTTTAAAGGATACACCTGCGACTTCCAAGCAGCGAACAGCCTCTTCAATTTTGTTTTTTACCTCTTCGTCTACACCATTAAAATATTCTTTTGGGAGGCCGACAATTAGCTTTTTGGCGTTTTCTGCGGACAAAGCAGAGAGAAAATCGGGATAATCACGATAAGCCGAAGTTGCGTCGTAGTTATCCTGTCCGCAAATAGCGCTGTAAAGCATTGCAATATCTTTCGTACACCTTCCAAACGGACCAATCTGGTCAAGCGAAGATGCGAACGCTACAAGCCCAAAACGTGAGACGCTCCCGTAAGTCGGTTTCAGGCCGAAGACACCGCAGAGAGAGGCAGGCTGACGAATAGAACCGCCTGTATCGGACCCGAGGGAGAGAATACATTCCCCTGCGGCAACCGCGCTGGCGCTTCCTCCAGATGAACCTCCCGGAACCCGCTCAAGATCATGCGGATTTTTGGTTTTCTTAAAATAAGAAGTTTCGGTGGAAGAACCCATGGCAAACTCATCCATGTTGGTTTTTCCTGTTACAACAATGTCTTCTGCTTCTAATTTTTTCATAACGGTTGCGTCATATGGCGGAACAAAATTCTCGAGCATCCGGGAAGCACAGCTTGTCCGAATATCTTTTGTACAGATATTATCTTTAATTCCAATCGGAATTCCTGCCAGCTTCGATAAAGATTTACCCGCAGCACGTTTCGTATCGACCTCTGCAGCTTTTTCAAGGGCCTTTTCTTCTGTAAGGGTCAGGTAAGCTTCAGTTCGATCCTCAATCTTTTTAATTCGCGCAAAGACATCTTTGGTCAATTCGGTGCTAGAAATCTCTTTACCGGCAAGCATGCTGGCTAATTCATACGCTGTTTTGTCAAATAACGGCATCTCTTTCTCTCCTATTCCACAACTTTGGGTACGACGACGCAACCAGCCTGAGTTTTAGGCGCATTTTTAAGAATCTCTTCACGACGGTATGGATGATCCACCACATCCTTGCGAAGCTTCATTGGGTTCTGCGGGTCAATCAACGGACCAGAAGCATCGAGTTGGGGAAGATTTTCTACCATCTGAATAATCGCCTGCATTTCTTTTTCAAACTTCTGTACCTCATCGTCGCTGACTCTAAGCCTGGACAGCTTAGCAATATGTTTGATATCAATTTCCATCGTCTGTCCTCCTGTTATTTTCATCGTCTAGTAATTTTCTCAAGTCCTCTTCGGACAATAATGCAATTTTCAATTGTTCGGCTTTAATGAGCTTACTTCCCGCGTCTTCCCCTACCACAACGTAGTCTGTTTTGGCGGAAACGCTAGAGGTTACTTTTCCGCCTGCCGTTTCGATCAATTTTTTAGCCTCACTTCTGGTCAACGTTGGCAAGGTTCCTGTTAACACAAAGTTTTTCCCGGTCAGAGCGCTTTCCCTATTGGGCAATGTTACTGTTTCTTTCATATTCAGTCCGATATTTCGAAATCTTTCAATTAAGCGGACCGTTTCTGGCATGGCGAAGAATTCAGCAGTGTTTTTTGCCATAACTGTGCCGAAACCGTCAATTGCCGCAATTTCCTCTTCAGTGGCTGCCATTAGACTGTCAATATCGGTAAATCTCTGGCAAAGAAGTTCAGCGGCACGCTCACCGACATTGCGGATGCCAAGCCCAAAAATAAACCGTGAAAGCTGGTTGCTTTTGGAACGTTCCAAAGCACTTAACAGGTTATCGGCTGACTTCTCACCCATCCGTTCCATATCAATCAGTTGTTCCCTTTTTAAAGAATATAAGTCAACAGGCGACTTAACATACCCTTTTTGAGTTAATGCCTCTAAAAGCGCAGGACCCAATCCTTCAATATTCATGGCGTTTCGGGAAACAAAATGGATGAGGTGCCGCAACAGGGTCGCCGGGCATTCCGGGTTGGGGCAACGCGTGACTGCCTCGTCATTTTCACGAACAGTATGTGCTCCACAAACTGGACAGGTCTCTGGGAGGAAATAAGGTTTACTTTCCTCTTCATGGGAAAGAGATGCAACAACTTCCGGAATGATATCGCCTGCCTTTCGGACTACAATTTGGTCACCAATTCGAATATCCTTTTCGGTGATAAAATCCTGGTTGTGGAGTACTGCTCTGCTAACCGTTGTTCCAGCAAGTTGTACTGGTTTGAAGACCGCAGTCGGTGTTAATGCACCGGTACGTCCTACCTTTACCTCAATGTCGAGAAGCTTTGTCGTTTTTTCTTCAGGGGGGTATTTAAATGCGACCGCCCATCGGGGAAATTTGCTGGTTTCACCGAGCAATTCTCTATCTGAAAAGGAATTCACCTTTACAACTGCGCCGTCAATATCAAACTCGTAAGAATCACGACGCTCCCCAATTCGGTCAATTTCATTTACAACATTTTGAATAGAC
>CAUABB010000110.1 GCA_958427155.1 uncultured Oscillospiraceae bacterium
AACCTGTTATCATTGACAGTGAAATCTCTATCCCTTCCGGAAAAATTACAGCGATTACCGGGCCGTCCGGAAGCGGAAAAACCACACTGCTTTATTGCCTTGGCTTAATTTCATCGAATAAGGATTATGAGTACCTTTTTGATGGGGAAAAGATTGATGTCACGGATGATGAAACGAAAGGCGCAGTGCGTAAAACCAGAATAGGGTATATTTTTCAGGACAATAACCTGATTGATAGCCTAACAGTCAAAGAGAATATTCGTTTGGCCGCAACCCTTGCGGGAGAGGCCTCAGATGATGAAACAATTTCAAAGCTGATTGGGTTAGTGGGCATGCCTGAAAAATTGGGAGACTATCCGAAACAGCTTTCAGGTGGGGAACAGCAGAGGTTAGCTGTAGTTTGTGCACTGGCAAAGAATCCGGATTTAATGATTGCAGATGAACCGACTTCATCGTTAGATGTGGGGAATACCGAGCTGGTGATGGAACTTCTTCGAGGGATCGCTTATGAGCGGAAAAAAATGGTAGTCATCGCGACTCATGATCCGGTAATTTATGAGCAGGCAGATCTTGTTTACAGAATTGAAGAAAAGAAAGTTCATGCCGTGAAAGGCGCTGATCTGTTTCAAGACACAGCGGGAGGGGAAAACCTAAAAAAAGAGAACGGCGCAGATTAAAAGTCGGATTTTTTGCCAGGTATATCCACCAGTCGAATCGCAAGGCAAAGCTTCGTAAAAAAGCAATGGTTTTGGTCTGCGCCGCCGCAATTTCATTTAGTGCCTTATGTGCGGGATTCGGTGAGAATTTTACACGGACACAGGATGATTTGATGAATAAAATTTCAAATCGGGAAATTTGGGTGGTAAACGCTACCGCACCTGAGCATGTAAAAGGAGAGTATTACTCCCTGCCGATGGATCGCGCTTTTACAGAAGAGGAGCTCAGCAACTTTAGTAAGATTACCGAGCTAGAAGGAATCTTTCCCTATTTTGAATTCAACTCCGCTCTGCTTTCTGAGGCTTCGGAAGATGACGGAAAGCGAAATATCTGTGTTACGTATGAAGACGGAAGCAAACAGAATGTTAAATTTGGTTCCAATGAGAAAAATTATAGTTATACCATTGTGCCCTATCTGCCTGATCAGTTGATGGATCAGAAGTCGGAAAATTTGGATGATACTGTAGAAAACGGAATTTATCTTTCTGCTTCAATGGCGGAACTGCTAGAAATTGAGTCGCCGGAGGGTGTATCTCTGACGGTGGACGCATTGGTGCCTGTTAAAATTAAGGAAGTTGAATTTCCGTTTGCGGATGGAGAAAGCATGATCAAAGGCGATCTGGATATCTGCTCTTTGGATTCTGTCACCGGAAAGGTGCGAGGAATTCTTGAAAGCCAGGTTAAAAATCCGTATACGCAGAGTTCTGAAAATATTATTTACCTTCCCTATGAACAGATGAATTATCTGCTCAACGCGCAGAAAGTACCCGAGTTAAAGAACGATGAGAGCAGGTGGCGGCCCAGTGCTTGCATTATGAGCGCTTTAAGCTACCATGCGGTGGAAAGTGCCAAAGAAAAACTCTCGCAGATGAGTAGCGATTATTTAGTCTATAACCGTTATCAGGATTTTGAAAGCATGAACGCCAGCATCCAGTCGATTCGGGATATGACTTTTATTGTTTCAATTGTAATCCTTCTCATTATTTTTTTATTAATGGCGGTTATTTATATGAACCATGTGGAAGGAAGAAAGTTTGAGTTCAGTATTCTGAAAGCGAACGGAATTACCCAGAAAGAAATACGCAAACTGGTTTATTTAGAATCACTGGCGCAGGCGGGAAAAACATCTGCTTTTTCATTAATGTTTGCTATAGTTTTAACTTTAGTCACCAACTATTTGATTTTTGAAAATTCAATGATTTCTTATGACTGGAAATTGGTTTTAATGATTGTCGGAGTTTCACTTCTTTCAATTGTTATCCCAACGGTTATTACTCTTAAATACGTAAATCGATATAATCCGGATAAAATCATGAGGAGTTAAAAGACGGATAGTTTAAAAAGGCGTAAATAGTAATCTATTTACGCCTTTTATTTTACAGATAACACGATAAAAATTATTTGCATTTTACTTGCATATAACTGAAATATGCGAGTGAACTCGGTTAATTTTAGTTACATTTAAGAAATAAAAAACCGTAAACCCCTATGAATAAAGGGTTTACGGAATTTTTGTTGGAGCTGTTGAACAGATTCGAACTGTCGACCTCTTCCTTACCAAGGAAGTGCTCTGCCTACTGAGCTACAACAGCAAAATGGCGACCCAGAACGGGCTCGAACCGTCGACCTCCAGCGTGACAGGCTGGCGTTCTAACCAACTGAACTACTGGGCCGTTTTATGCCAATGCAAACCGTACAGCCTGTTTTTGCGACTTAATTATTATACCTAGAAATAAAATACTTGTCAAGAGGACTTTTTGTTTTTTTGAAAAGTCAGGGAAAAGATCCCTTTTATGGTCTGCTTAAATCTATTAAACGAAAGATAAAAAATAGAATTTACCGTCAAAATGTAAAATAAAATAAATAAAAGCGATGAATTCCTATTTACTATTGACAATTCATCTTGTATAATACAAGTATAAAGAAGGTTAAAAATGAGTTAGAGTGTATATTGTGAGGAAGAGTATCGATGAAAAGACGGGCGTTATGGCTCGGCGGATTTTTTGTTTTTGTGGTTGTTGCTGTAATTATTGTAGTTGGAATGTTCAATAAACCCATGAATGAAGATGGGCGGATCATGGATATTTCTGCGGAAACGGTTTTAAAACCTGCTTTTGAGGTTTACAGTTGGTTTATTTCCGCTCCTTTAGAGCATGATGATGTGTTATATTCCGAAGATTACCCCTATTATCGTGTCACCGATCAACGTGTTGAAAATAAAGAAGAGTTGGAAAATATTGTGAAAGAATATTTTTCGGACGATATTGCGGCTAGACTATTGGATAATGGAGTTTATATTGATATTGATGGAAAACTTTATGTTAATAGCGCATTTGATCTGAGAGCTGAAGCGATAAATAAAGCGGAAGAGATTTCGAAAGAAGTTTTTACTATTGTTACAAAAGATGCCCAAAAAGTCATTTATCAGGCGGATGTCAGCTATTCTGATGATGAGCTTTCTTTTGACACGGATGATGTTTCTACTTACCATTTTGTTTATGAAAATCTTGGAGAAAGATGGGCTTTCACCTATTTTGATTATTATAAATAGGTATGAACAGTATGCAGACGAAAATGCATTTAACAGTGAGAAATTTGGAAAAATTTCTTTGATAACTTGGGATTGTTTGTCAGCTTGCTTATAAATGAAAAGACTTAGAAACTTTAAGAGTCAATATGCTGACTTCTGGATGATAAACAGATTCAAAATGAATATAAAATAAAAGCGAGAGGAGACGATATAATGAACCATGTTGTATTAACGATCGGGAGAACCTTTGGCAGTGGCGGACGGCTAATTGGCAAAAAGGTTGCAGATGCCTGTGGAATGACTTATTATGATAAAGAGCTTCTGGAGATGGCGGCCAAGGAAAGCGGTATGAGTGTTGAGGTGTTGGAGCATATTGATGAATCGGCAAGCAACAGCTTGTTGTATACCCTTTCTACTGGTGGTGCTCATTTTCTTGGAGGATTTGCTCAGTCTGCAGAGCCGCCGATTCATGATAAACTTTATATTGCACAGGCCAATATCATTAAACAAATCGCCGCTAAGGAAAGCTGTGTAATTGTTGGAAGGTGTGCGGATTATCTTCTCCGCGGCATGGAGGAGTGTATTAAAGTGTTTATCTTCGCACCTTCTGAAGCCCGGATTAAACGGGCGATTGAGGTATATGAAATTCCGGAAAATAAGGCGGCTGAGCAGATCCGCAAAAATGACAAGCGCCGTTCTAGCTATTATAATTTTTATTCTGGAAAGAAATGGGGAAATCTTGACAATTACCACCTTTCAGTGGATAGTTCTCTACTGGGAATTGATGGTACGGCAAAAATGATTACGGAATTTGTAAAACAGCGTGCCGAGATGCTTGGAAAATAAATTTTAACAGTGAAAAGGCGCGGGATTCCGCGCCTTTTTGGTTGTGAAAACTGTTTTGGAAAAACTGAAAACCAAGATTTTTTCGACTTGGTCAAAGTCTGTAAAAACTTCTTGTGTAAAACGCATCTTGTAAGATGATTTTGCAGGGATTATAATAATTTTATTCGGAATTCAGCAAACATTACAGTAACGATTGGGGGATCAATCATGCGTTATGTCTGGCGCTTGATTAAATTTACAAAGAGATACAGTTATCTTTTGATTTTAACAGGGTTTTCAATTATTGGAGTCACTGCCGTTAATTTGTATACTCCTTGGTGTATACGCGATATCACACGGATTTTAACGGAAAATTCTCCGGAGTACATTGGAGCGCATACAGCTGAGGTTTTAGGGCAAGTTATCCAGATTGCCGTGCTTTTGGGAAGCGCTTATATTGTAAAAGCACTCCTGCGTTTTTGTCAGTCGTACTTAAGCCATGTTGCATCCTGGAATGTAGTGGCGCAGTTGCGGACAGAGGTGTATGCACATCTTCAAAAGCTTTCCCTTTCCTATTACAGCGATAAACAAACCGGGCAGCTGATGTCACGGGTGATGAACGACACCGCTTTGCTGGAGCAGATGGTTGCCCATTCTATCCCGGATGTTGCTTCCAATATCTTTGTTTTGGTTGGGGTTATTGTTCTACTGATGGTGATTAATTGGCAGCTTGCCCTTCTTGTTATGATTCCGATCCCTTTGATTTTTATTTTGACCTATTGGTTCTCTACCCGTGTCCGTCCGTATTTTCGAAAAGCGCAGCAGGATATCGCCGATTTGAATGCCGCTTTGCAGGATAACCTTTCCGGAATCCGTGAAATCCAGGCATTTAACCAACAGGTTCCAGAAAAGGATAAAATTGAGGGAAAGGCCAAAAAGCACGCGCGATCAATTCTGCACGCTCTTCGTTTAAGTGCGGTGTTTCATCCAGCAGTTGAGCTGTGCGCTTCCGCCGGAACGGTTATTGTTATTGCTGTCGGGGGTACACTGGCGGTGCAGGGGCAGATGTCCGCTGCGGATGTCGTCGGTTTTATTGCTTATCTTACGATGTTTTATGCCCCGATTGAGGTTTTGGCCCGAGTCGCGGAGGAATTTCAGCAGGCTGTTGCCGGGTCAGAGCGGATTTTTGAAGTTTTGGATACTAAACCCGATATTATTGATAAGCCGGGAGCACGGAAACTTCGAAAATGCAATGGAAATATTGCGTTTAAAGATGTCTGTTTTTCTTATGATGCTGATACGCCAATTTTGAACCATGTTTCTTTTGAGGTGAAAGCGGGACAGATGCTTGCGATTGTCGGCGATGTATTGGCAGATACGTTCGATGACGTGCTC
>CAUABB010000111.1 GCA_958427155.1 uncultured Oscillospiraceae bacterium
TAATATTATCAGATTGGTTGATGATCCAGACGTTATTAAACCGATCAAATTTTTGAGAGAACGCGAAATTGTTCATTTCCAGCGGTTTGGCGAAGCTTTGCGTAGTGTTCAGGATCAGCTGAATTCGAAAAACTTTTACGCCTTTAATCCGGCGTTTGATCGCAAACAACCAAGATAAAAAATATTTTTAATTTAAACGTTTTAACTGTTGTATAATAAATAAAAACTCCGGGGAATTTTAATTCCTCGGAGTTTTTATTTGTTAAGGTTTTCGTTTTTAACTTGTATGTAAAACTCAATTTTTAAAGATTTTAAATAAGATACTATATAATTTTGATGATTATTACGATAGATTCAGCTTACCAGGTTGATGAATTTAAGAGCTTAAAAACAGTTTAAAAGAGAATGAAGTACGTTTAAATCAGATTTAAAGTTTGCTCAATGGGTAAGACTGAGGAGAGAATCTAAAACATTTTGAATTAATTTTAGTTGATCGGGTGGAAGTTTATCAATTTCTGAGACGTATTTTTGGATAAAAGAAAAGGTCGTTGTGGTAAGATATTGTTCTTGTACGCTATCGTTGAGAAGGGCTGTCAATTCTACCTGAAGCGCGTCGGCAATCCGTGCAAGGGTAGTGATTGTGATATTATGATCTCCTCGTTCAATTTTACTTAAATGTGCGGCACTGATTTTTGATTTGTAAGCAAGTTCTTCCTGACTCTGATTCCGTTGTACTCGGTATTTTTTAATGTTGTGGCTTATAGTTAAACGAATATCCGACATAACATCACCTCACAACAATCATAGTATAGATTGAAAATTTGCACAAAGTAATTTAAAACATAATATTTAAGCTCAAATTATGAAATATATCTATAATCAGCTTAAACTATAATGATTATAAAAGGCGAAATTACAAAAAAAGAGTATATTTTGTCAGATAAACGTAGATCTATTAGATATTTTTATATTTGAATCATTTTATAATAACGCCGCTAAAGAGATAAAATAAAAATTTTTATATACTTGAGAGGACCGTTAAAAATAAATGGACAGAGTTTTAAGAAGAAAAAGAACCCTAGGATAATCTTTAACTATCCTAGGGCCATATAAAAAGGTAATAAAATTAATTTCCGAAACTTGAAATGTTTAATTCCATAATGTGTGTTTGCGTGGGATCCTTCTTTCAATGTGATGTTGAAAAAGATAGAGAAGTAGTAGTAATAGAGTACCGACCGCTGTGCAGATTGTAATCATCCAACCCAGTATAAGGTTATCTGGAATGGCACCCATTACAAAATTTGAGGATAGATTAGCGGTAATATGAAACAAAATTGTCACCCACAAATTTTGGGAACGCTCATATAGCCAAGCGGTTATCATACCTAGGCAGAAAGCATAAATCCCCTGTGATATATTTAAATGAGCGACTCCGAAAATAATACTGGAAATCAGAGCGGCAGGCCAAAAACTTATTGTATTGCGCAGTCGTCTGAAACAAAGCACACGAAAAGCCAGTTCTTCAGCTATAGGAGCAATTATACAGGTCACCAAAAGCTCCTGCCAGTAAGGTGATGAAGCAGTAGACGAGGAGTGGGGGAGTGGAAACCATTCGTAAAGAGGAAGAATTGAAAAAAGCAAATTAAAAAACACACAGGACGCTATGGCGGTTGGAATAACCAGCAGAAGAGGGAAAATCCCCCAGGAAAAACGGTGCGTTTTTTCACTTTTTTGACGATCCGACCAATACCGATAGGTCATAATCAATATAGCGATGGATGCAACAACCATATAAAGGTAATTAGAGGTTTGACCAATCAAATAGGAAGCCTGACTACGTACGGTATTAACCGCTGTTTCACCTGATGCGGAAGCTGTACAGAAGGCAAGCAGGAAATAGCTGAAAAGAAGGGAAGCTCCCTGAAGGCAAATGGAATAAAGAACAGGTGGGTAAATTCCACGCCAAATTTTTTTTGCTTGTATCAAAAAAATCCCTCCCTGTTTTTCTTGGACGATTTTTATTAAGAGTACCATATTCCGACTTTGTTCGCAACTGTAAGTCTATCTTCAGAGGTTTTATAAAAAGGCAATCGGTTTTTATTTAAAAACCGATTGCCTTGATAAATTTTTTTAAAATTGTAGTTTCCCTTTTCAGCCATCTTTTAGTCGGACTGATATTCTGTTAAATATTCATGCGCTAGAATCAAAAATGTACTTGCCGTCCATGTATAGGCACGATCCCGCAGACCTTCTCCTGTTAAAGCGTCAAAATTTTCAGCGAATCCGCTTTTGGAAATTATTTCGGCAAATCGACGAGCGGCTTCAAAGGCAAGCCGCTTTTCGTTTGATCGATCCAATCCGTCTATGATAATCATGCTGCTCGGTGCCCATATTGGCCCTCTCCAATATCCATCTGATTGATAAAATTGACTCTGGGGAGATTCCGTAGCAAAGCCGTAATCGGTGTAAAACCGGCTGCTCTTCAATACTTTTATTAAACCGTTGAGGATGTTTTCAGGAAGAAGATCTCCAAGAATAACGGGAAGGTATAGAATTAAACTGTCATTTGAAACCGTCTGGTGCGTATAAGCGGTCCGCGCAATGGGTTTTCCATCTTTAAAACAGCATGAAAGCATGGTATTCAGCATGGAGTCAGCCTTTTGATTCCATGTCAATGCCTGGGCTTGATCTCCTAATTTTTGGCAGAGAGTTCCCAACACCTTCATCTGAATTATAAGAAATGCTGCTAAATCGGGAAGTTCTACAGCAGGACTGCTGATAAAAGCAGTGGAATTATCCCATCCAGAATCATTCCCGTGAAAGTATTCACATAAACCGTCTTGGTCATGATCCCTGTATTTCAGCCACCAATTGGTCCAGGCGGAAAGTTTGACATAAGCCTCCTTTAACTGTTCTTGGGATAATTCCATGTTTTTCATGATTTTGGAAAGAGCCCATCCATGTATCGGAGGCTTTACAAAAGCGTACGACGCGTATACATCATTGATACAGTCCGGGATCACCCCGGTTTCATCCTGAAAATCAAACATTAGCATGAATTGATCCCAGGCCAGATCGGGATGATGATAGGACAGTGCAATTGCATTAAAGCAGTGATCCCAGCTCCAAACATTGCACATCCAATTTTTGGACATTAGCATCGCCTCACGGGTTATAATACCCGACGGTTGTACAATACTTGCCCAGATTACATAGGCGGCAAGTTCTCTCTCTTGTGAATATTGCGAAGGGACAGAAGGCATTTTGGTTAAAAAATCTTCAAAGTCTTTTTTAACCTGTTCTTTACAGAAAACGTAGTCGTATTGTGAAAACGGCTGCTGACGTTCAACTGCCATATTTTGAAAAGCAGCCAAAAAACAGGTTTGATCAGATGAAATATCAACAAAACAGCTTTCCGCGTTTGCCCCGTTCCAGCTTTGTGAAAATTCCATTTTCCCGGAAAGTGCACTGGTGCGAAAACGGCACCCTAACGCCGCGCAGGTGCAGTAAATTTCTTTGTGATCGGCAAAAGCTTCATATATATAGGCGTTATTCTCAAATATTAAACGCAGCCCTAATCCTTTTCCCTCTCCCCGAAATAGTACCGTATCATTATCCGCATAACAGATTGATATGGTGCCAAAATTGGTTTTTAACTGAAGTTCGTAGGGTTCTGCTTGAGTAGAATAAGCGACAGCATTTCCGTTATATAAAGGGATCATCTGAAAAACAGTGGATTTTTCGATTTCTCGTTTCCTTCCTGGAATATAAGAGAGACCGTGTATAGTTCTGAGACATAGCTTTTTTGAAGAAACTTTATTTGAATGATCAGCAAGTCTGGAAATTGCCAAATACGAGCCGCGCCTGCTGAAAGGAACTTCTGACAAATTAAAATTCATATTTTCCTCCAGTTAATATTAAGGTTTAAAACAGCATCATAAATTTACTACTTTTAAAAATTATTGTCAACAAGTTTTGTTCGTTGACATAAAAAATACGGGCGACTATAATAAATGATAAATAAAAACAGATAAGGGGGATTTTTGTGAAAAAGTGTGAAATAAATTTTTCAGAACGCATTAGAAAAGCAGCTCATGTAGGAACCGGTTCCCTTTATGGCGTAATCGAAAATATCCCGTGTCAGAAATATATTTCTGAAATAAAACCTTCTGTTATTGTATGTCCCGCTGTGGCTGGTGAGGAGAATCAGCAAAAGTTTGGAGAAGCCGTCCGAGTTGCAGAGCGAATTAAAGAAGTAGGAGGCAAAGTTCAAGTCCGTTTAGCTGATTTTTTCCCTGGCTGGTATGACTATTACGGGCTAGAAGACTGGATGGAAAAAGTTGCTTTGGCTGTTCGTAAAATGCAGGAAGCTCAGATTGACAATATACATTGTTATGAAATATGGAATGAGCCGGAAGAAACTTGGAAGGGACTCTTTTTAACGCCCCGTACCGACACGATTGATTATTATTTGGCGTTTCGGGTAACAGTTCCAAAGGCAGACGAATATCAAATAACGATGCATTATGCAAATGGAGATCAGAAAGAACATCTCCAGTGGATGGGGATCAACGGTGGTAAAAGTGTTCTGGTTCATTATCCTAGTACAGACGGTTGGCTTTCATCAGGAGCGTATGGAGATGTGTCGTGGAACGTTAAACTAAACGAAGGAGAAAATATTATAAAATTTTCTCGTGCGAGTGAAGGTTATATTGAACTTGATTATTTGGATGTCTGTCATGGAACACCAGTTCGGTATGAAGCCGAAACGGCGATCAGAGGCGGGTTTATACAACAGAACAGCGGTTTTGCGTCATCCAAACTTTCTGGAAATCAAACTTTTAATGAGTTTTATAGCTGTTCACAGAAAAAAATTCGGGAGCTGGACCCACATCAAAAGATACTCGGCCCTTCTTTTGCAGTGTATACATCGCAGTCGATATATCATTTCTTAGATTACCAAAAAAAAGCTGGAACACTGCCGGATATTATTTGCTGGCATCAGCTTGCGGATGAAAATTTTACAGAAAATGTTAAAAATTACAGAGAAATTGAAAAAAAGCTTAACATATCCCAGATTCCGATTTGTGTTAACGAATATAGTGGTGGCAAATGGCATGATGATGAAGGAAAACCAGGAGCCTGCGCTCCATTGATCGCAAAATTTGAACGATATTCTGTTGAAAGTGCTTGTCAAAGTTTTTGGAATGCTCCTGGACGGATGGGCTCGCTGTTAACAGATGAAGAAGAACCGAACGGCGGTTATTGGTTTTATAAATGGTATGCGGATATGTCTGGGGACATGGTAGAGGTATCAGCTCCGGATCCTAGTAATATTCGTGCGTTAGACGCTTTTGCGTGTATTGATGAGGAGGCTGGATATATCAGTATTCTGTTTGGAGGAGAGACAGAAGAGAAAAAGATGGAATTTACGCTTAGAAATATTCCCGCCCGGTTTGGGGAA
>CAUABB010000112.1 GCA_958427155.1 uncultured Oscillospiraceae bacterium
GATGATGGGAATGCTCGTGAAGATGAACGCTTTCATCATCATGATTGTGATGATGAGCCTCTTCATGATGATCTTTCAAATGAACATTAAAATCCATAGCTTCAATTCCACATTTTTTTACTTTTCCAATATGGATATGATATCCATCTACGCAAAGACTTTTTAAAGCTTTCTCCAAGACTGCCCGATCAGCTCCCAAATCTAATAAGGCTGCCACTGTCATATCCCCACTGATTCCTGAGTTACACTGAAAATATATTTTTTTCATCTATCATTTCCCCTATTCTCAATTAAACGATTAATCTGCGCCGCAAGATAACCTGCACCAAACCCATTATCAATATTGACAACGGATATTCCTTCTGCACAGGAATTGAGCATGGTCAACAGCGCTGATACACCACCAAAATTTGCACCATACCCAACACTGGTCGGAACAGCAATCACCGGCTTATCAACCAGTCCACCAATTACCGAAGCCAATGCCCCCTCCATTCCGGCAATTGCCACAACAACGTTAGCCTCACGAATCTGAGGTATAACAGAAAGCAGCCGATGAATACCAGCAACCCCTACATCATAGAAACGCTCAACTACTGCGCCAAAAAATTCCGCGACACAAGCTGCCTCCTCCGCTACCGGAATATCTGATGTTCCGGCAGTACAGACTGCAACTTTACCAATCTTTTTCAAATTGTTAAGCGCATAAGTAATAAGCCGGGGCGTTTCCAGATAAACTGCCTCTGGGAAAAGAGAGCTTACTGCTTCGTACTGTTCTTTCGAGGCACGAGTCGCCAATACTTTCGCATCCGC
Source organism: uncultured Oscillospiraceae bacterium (assembly GCA_958427155.1). Lineage (GTDB taxonomy): Bacteria > Bacillota > Clostridia > Oscillospirales > Ruminococcaceae > Metaruminococcus_A. The sequence continues at coordinate 814 of CAUABB010000112.1, forward strand.
TTTCACAAACCGCTCAAAAATTTTCTTTACCTGTTCACAGGTTTTCCCCTGACAAAAGATAACTTCTGGGAATCCACTGCGAAGGCTACGATGATGATCCAATTTTGCAAATCCCAGATCTTCATAAGGAAGTTGTTTCAATTCCATTTCAGCTTCCTCAATAGAAATCGTCCCATCTTTAACTGCGTTAAGTAGTTGATTGACATCCATATAAATTACTCCTTCTTTAAGTACAAGTCCATACTTCCTGAGCGAAAACAGTCCAAATCTAATGTCACATATCCAAACCCGATTTCATGAAGTGACTTTGAAATTATCCGTCGCTTATGGAACGCCAATTCCATTTCACTTTCAAGAACCTCAAGCCGTGCAATATCGCCATGCTTACGAACGCGGACCTGAGAAAATCCTATTTCTCTGAGCACACTTTCCCCGCGCTCAATCATAAAAAGTGACTCTTTGGTAATAGGAGTATAGTATGGCAGCCGAGTCGCCAAACAAGGAGAAGACGGCTTTTGAGAAACCTCCCGGCCAAATTCAGCACAAAGAGAACGGACAATCTCTTTTGTGATTCCGCTTTCTGCAAGCGGACTATGAATTTTTAACTCTCGAAGCGCCCGAAGGCCAGGGCGATACTCTGAAAGATCGTCTAAATTGGTTCCATCTGCCACAACCTCACAATTTTTCTGTAAAGCATATTTCCTTAACAATGAAAACAAAGCTTTTTTGCAATGATAGCAACGTTCAGGAGAATTTTCCATAATCTCAGGGTATTGAAATTCATCGATCTGTATAACTTTCATCTCTACACCGAGCCCTTTTGCAATTCTTTGGGCTGCATCAAGTTCAGCAGATGGATGAAGAACTGTTTGAAATAACACTGGATAAACCTTTACTCCTGCATCAATACATGCTTTTAAAACCAAGGTACTGTCAACCCCACCAGAAAAGGCTACACAAATTGCAGGAGCGTGGTATGATTGAATCGTATGTAAAAGTTGGCTATACAAAATACTTCCCCTTTCAAATATAATTTTACATTATAAATGACCGTTCAAAAGCTTTTCCAGACTTTCTATAAAGGCTAGGTTTTGTTTGACACTTCTTTTAGAGGGCCCTTTTAATTTTCCCCCTGCGTTACGAATCTTTCTAGCAGTATGTCGTGCCATTAAAAAAGCGTCAATATTATCCGACGTAAAAATGATTCCATCCTGGTTTAATACGGAAGTATGCCGAGCCAGACAAATAGCCGCCAATCCGTAATCCTGTGTTACAACAATATCTCCAGCTTCTGCACGATTTGCCAATACCAAATCAGCGCTGTCTCTACCTTTAGAAACAGTAACGACCTCTGCGTCAAGTTCTGAGAAGAGATGCGACGTATCACAGACTAAAACGACAGGAACGTGATATTTATGAGCAATTTTCAATGTCTCCCCGATTACCGGACAACCGTCTGCGTCAATTAATATTCTCATTCAAACCCTCAAATTCATTTCATATAAAGTCCAGACAAAAATACAGGGACTCTAAGTGCTATTTTTTATTATAATACAGGATTGATTGAGTTGCAAAGGTATTTTCTAAGGCTCACCCCACTCTTTCAGCAACCACCTAAATAATTTCTATATCAACTTAAAAGTATTGACTACAGATAAATCATTTGTCCAGATATACTGAAATTTTAGCTTTTCTTCAAAAATATTCCTTTCTTCCTTTTTTAATAGATTTTTTAATGCACAAAAAAAGAGCCAAATTTTATTTGGCTCTTTTATCAACAAACTAAAATTAAAGACTAACAGAAGATCCTTCCAAGCCGTTAGAAGAAGCCGTTAAAGTTATTTCGCCCTCCCCTGTTCTCTTCAAAATAACTAATGCACGTCCTTCATAAGCTTTACGGTGATCTGCTGTAAAAGACTCCTCCGTAATAGGATTACCGTTGCCAACTGCTATAATCTCCGCAGCCCCATTACAATAAAAACGAATATCGTTTTCCGCATAAGGGACACGAATATTGTCTGCATCATTCACTTCAACCCGTACATAAATCAGCTCTTTACAGTAAGGATTATTTTCAGGTTTAAGTGATATTTTAGCTGGGAAACCAGAAGTCTTAACTACTTCACGGGAAACCTCCGACCCATTCTGATAAGCAATAGCACAAATTTCTCCCGGCTCATAAATAATTGTAAACTGTGCAATACACTTTGACACATCTCCCGCGGGTTTTCTTCCGTAAGATTTTCCGTTTACCAACAGCTCAACCTCTTCATATTGGCTGTATACATCTACCAATGTCTCCATTCCTTCGCAGCCGGGGAATGAGTATCCTTCCTGTACTGGTTCCCATGCCCACTCTTTAATTACAATTTTTCGGCCATGATATCGAGGATCATAAACGCCAATAAAGGGCTTCTTACGCTGATTCCAGACAATATCACGGTAATTAGATTGAGGACGTTTGGTACCACAAATATCAAAATCGCCACAGTTTGCATAAAACCAGGGATAAGCACCGCCCCATCCATTTTGCTCATCATATTCTACTTTACCAATTCCCGCTTCACCAAGATAATCAAATGAGGTCCAAACAAAATCGCCGATTACATTATCATGCGCCACCGTCTCTTTCCAGTTATCATAATGAGTATGTGGAAATGTTTCTGTTCCTATAATAATGCGCTCTGGAAATTTTTTCTGGTCAAAGCCATAACGGTTGATCATATAATTATATCCCGCAATATCAAGAGAATCAAAAACATCTTTTGATTTTTCACCAAATAAATCGTTTTGTTCACTGACTTCATCCATTTTCAGGTTTGCAGCCCAGTTCGCATCTTCGACTTCATCGCTTAAAACAATAATATTATTTGAGGCAATTGTAATCGGACGGCTTGCATCAAGAGAACGAGCATAATCCGCCAAAGCGCGACAAATTTCGGCACCTCCGGAACTTCCATCCCTCTCAATTACTTCATTTCCCACCGACCAAATAATAATCGAAGGATGGTTATAGTCACGGTCAATCATGCTCTCGAGATCCCTTTTCCACCAATCCGCAAAATAGATATGATAATCGAATGGATTTTTGCCAAGGCGCCAGCAATCAAATGCCTCATCAATTACCAGCATACCAAGACGATCACAGGCATTTAAAAAAGCGGGAGAAGGTGGATTATGCGCACAACGAATTGCATTGAACCCTGCGTCTTTCAAAATCCGCACGCGTCGTTCTTCAGCGTCATCGTAGGCCGCTGCACCAAGAGGACCGTTATCATGGTGAACACAGCCACCTTTCATTTTAACTGTGCGACCATTAAGACGAAAACCGTTCTTACTGTCAAACGAAATACTACGGATACCAAACACGGTATTTCCGGAATCTAGCTCTTCTCCTTGACATGATAGCACTTTATAAACCACCTGGTACAGTTCTGGAGAATCAATATCCCAAAGTTTTGGATTCTTTAATGTCACATTATATTCTACAGAAGTATCTCCTTTTTCCATAAGAAAAACAGGATCAATTTTACCGGAAAGCACACGCTCTCCGCTTCCCTTTTCCAATATATCATATAAAATAGAAACTTGCTGTGCCTTTCCAGTTAAATTATTCACATTAACAGAAAAACAGATTTCCGCACTTTCTTTAGACACTTCCGGTGTACACACCTTAAATTTCCAAGGACGAACATGTACCAACTCTCCAACATGAAGCTTTACATGGCGATAAATCCCAGCACCAGCATACCAGCGGGAATTAGGCTGCGCAAGATTATTCACTGTAACCAAAAGAATATTCTTTTTTCCGTATTTTAAATATGGAGTCAACTCTGCAAAAAAACTGGTATAGCCATAAGGATGTGAAGTAATTAGATTCCCATTAAGCAATACTTCGGAATTCATATATACGCCCTCAAACTCGGCAATCACTTCTTTATCCTGCCAATCAAGTGGACAATCGAATTCTTTGCGATAATAAAGCATACTCTTCTGTGTGTAGCCTCCCGGCATTCCGGATGAATTGGAAGGATCACGATCCAGTCCAATAACGGCATCATGAGGAAGATTTATCTCTTTCCAAAGAGTATGATCCACATTACGAAGTGCCTGCCCGAAAAAAGTCATGTATTCACCTGAAAGATAACGCCAGCCATGATCAAAGAGAATTGATTTCATAATTAAACTCCTCCCTTACATTCGCCGTATTTTGTTTCAGTATATCATATTAGATTACAAATATCTACTTAAAAATTCGACAGTATCAAGTAAATTAGAAAATCGCTTTGAATTATATGGTATTAAAATTATTTTACTTTAAATACTTAAATTAGATATAGATAAAGCAATTTAATAAAAATCAGTTATTTTCTTAAAGAAATAAATAGAAATAAAATTCAGACTATTTTAAAAAAGCCAGCAAGACGTATCTTTGTCACAATTTGTAAAGATACATCATATTCTGTTAACAGGGAATATTCCCAAATGCAGTAAAAGGAGGACTCATTTAAATGAGCTGCCAATATAATTCCTGCTGGCGCCATGCATTGGAAAATATTGAAACTTGTATTCATCGAAATACAGATGCATGCTCTTGTTCCTGTCAGCAAGCTTGCTGTCCAGTCTTGCATCTTC
>CAUABB010000113.1 GCA_958427155.1 uncultured Oscillospiraceae bacterium
GCGGCTGTCAGAAGAAAATTACCGGTTGAGAATGGAGAATGATTACCTAAAAAAATTAAACGCCTTAATTCAGAAGCGGGAAAAACCCGAATAAGCGATGTCACGGCTGCCATTACAGAATTAAGGCGGGAGTATCCTCTGGCAGCTTTACTTAAACTGGCCGGCATTCCCCGAAGTACATACTACTATCATTCCCGAAAAACTAATGCTGTGGATAAATATGCAAAAGAAAGGGCAGAAATCATAGCAATTTATCAGGAGAATCAAGGCCGGTACGGGTATCGGCGGATTGGTATGGAATTACGCAATAGGGGCATTTGTCTGAACCACAAGACGGTGCAAAAGCTGATGAAGGAATCAGGCCTAAAATGTATGGTGCGAATGAAAAAGTATCGTTCTTACCGTGGAGAAGTCGGCAAGGTTGCGCCAAATCTTCTGGCAAGAGATTTCCATGCGGAAAGACCGAATCAAAAGTGGGTAACCGATGTGACCGAGTTTTCCCTGTTTGGGAATAAACTTTATCTCTCGCCTGTACTTGACCTGTATAATGGTGAAATCATCAGTTATGCAATCAGTGACCGAGCCAATTACCGTCAGGTAGAAGAGATGCTGGATAAAGCTTTCTCCCGACTCCCGGACGGAAGCGGGCTGATCTTCCATTCGGATCAGGGCTGGCAATATCAAAATGCTCGGTATCAAAAAAGGCTGTTGGAAAAAGGCGTTCGGCAAAGTATGTCCAGAAAGGGGAACTGTCTGGACAATGCGGTTATGGAAAACTTCTTCGGCCTATTAAAATCGGAATTGCTTTATCTGCGGACATTTCAATCATTAGATGAGTTTTGCCAGGAACTGGTCGCTTATCTTGAATACTATAACCACAACCGAATCAAAGAAAAATTGAATGGGTTAAGCCCTGTCCAATACAGAATTCAAAACGGCTTTGCCGCATAACTCTTGTCTAACTCTTTGGGGTCACTTCACGCTCCGCGCCCTTGACGGCTTCCTCTGTCTTTGCTGCGTGGTAATCAAGCGGGCGCAAGCAGAAATCCACTTGCGCCCGCTGCCATTCTTGTATTTATACGCATTTAGAACCATATTAAGTGGGCAGATTCAAGGGCTTATTTGCGTCAATCATGGCTGGCATAATATTTTACACCTGTAGCCTACAAAATGGGCTCTATTTGCGTAGAATATATCCTTTATTGTTGTATTTTGACTATAGATAATTTATACTAATACTAATAGTTTTTTTAATTAAAGGGGGACTGTGACGTGTCGCTAACTATGTCGTATTTAACTTCAACCAAAAATCTTGAGAGCATCTTTAACTCGATTATCAACGCTCGCGCCCCAGAACGCTTTACAACTAAATTTCTTGAAGATTTAGGATTCAAAAGTAGTACGGATCGGCTTATGATCGGAATGCTTAAGGCTCTTGGCCTTTTGGACGAAAACGGTCAGCCTACACAACGATATTATGAATTCTTAGACCAATCACAATCCAAAAAAATTATTGCTAAGGGTGTTCAAGAAGCGTATGAAGATCTTTTCAATTTGAGGAAAGATGCTCAAAACATGTCTAATGAGGATGTAAAAAACAAACTCAAGACACTAACGCAGGGACAAAAAGGTGACCGAGTTATAGACCAAATGTCCATAACATTTCGCGCACTATGTAATTATGCTGACTGGTCGGATGAGCCCCTTGATCAAAATATAATTGCACCGTCTGTAGAAAATGAACAGCTAATGGAAAATCATTCTGTTTCAAAGACTTTGGAGCAACCATCCATTTCGTCGCCGAAAATGAATTTGCATTATAATATTCAGATTCACTTGCCTGAGACTACAAATATGGCTGTTTATGATGCTATTTTCCAAAGCCTGAAAAAGCACCTTATGTGAGGTAAATATGCAAGATACATTATATGCGTTTGTAATGAAAGGTGAACTAACAAAAATCGCGTTAGCAAACGCAGGGGTGGTTAGTAAGCATTCATCATCCGAATTACTGGCGCAAGAATATGTTAATAGCCTTTCGCTAGATTTGCTTGATGATGAACACGTAAATACAGCGAAACAAATGTCTACTGTTTACACTGCGATTGCTGCCTTTGAAAATACCGTTAGAGAATTTGTAATTAAAATTCTTATAGAAAACAGCGGCGAAAACTGGTGGGAAGAATCGGTATCTGATAAGATTTGTTCAAAAGCAGAATCAAGAAAGCATGAAGAAGAAAAAATAAGGTGGCATACTCCGCGTGGAGATTCATTGATTAACTATGTTGAATTCGGCGATTTGGCATCCATTATGTCTCAAAACATCGAACTGTTTGAAGATCATATTGTTTCTATTGAATGGGCACGCCAAATTTTTAACACCTTAGAAAGGTCTCGAAATGTTATTATGCACAGTGGTGAACTAGGTAAAAGAGATATTGAACGTATAGGCATTCATATAAGGGATTGGATAAACCAAGTGGGGGCCTAACTTCAGCATCACACATATGCAAAGAAAAGAGGGGTATCATTTTGAAAAATGATACCCCTCTTTTGCAACCCTGTTTGTCAGCCGTTAAGTTCAATTAGCTTTGGTACTTCCTTATCAGCGTTCGCCAAATAGCCCCTCTCCCTCTTTTTAACTGAACCTTAAGGTTTTCCTACTCCAAAATGGAATATTCGAAATTTTCCCAGCGCAACCGCATTCCCGCGTCGACACCGAAGGGGAGCAGCGCCATGGCAACCGGATTTAACTCTTCCTCCTCCCCGGCGCCGTCCCGCCGAAGCATGGCATAATCCCCATTAATCGTCACTACAAGATATTCAACCGGCTCCATTTCCATCATCCTTTCCTTTTACACCGCTTAAATCAAACGGCGGAATATATTCTTTCCGGGCGGCTGAGCGTTCCTGAACATAGCCGTCCAGATCAAGAGCGAAAAGCTCGTCAAGCACCTCGCGGTATTCCCTCTTTGAGATCCGGCGGTTCAATTCCGGGAAACGGGAAGCTTTCCCGCAGGGCAGATACTGCGCCATGACACTGACGGGGGTTCCCTCCGGAAGATGCTCCTTGCACCAGCGCAGGACCGCTTTGCTCTCCTCCGCATGAGAGGGAAGGATGAGATGGCGGACCAATGTTCCGGAAAGCATCTTTCCATCTTTGTCATAAACCGGGCTTCCGGTTTGACGGCACATTTCCAAAACCGCGCGAGAAGCGAACTCAAAGTAATTGGAAGCGCCGGAATAATGATCTGACAAATCCGGCGAGATGTATTTAAGGTCAGGCAGATAAATATCGATTAAGCCGTCCAGCCGGCGCAGTGTTTCCGGTGTTTCATAGCCGCTGCAATTATAAACCACAGGAACACTAGGTTTTTTCTTTCTTAAAATCCGCTCAAGGACTGGGACAAACGGGGTAGGGCTGACAAGGTTAATATTCTGCGCTCCCTGTAAAACAAGCTCGTCAAAAATTTCACTCAAACGCTCTTCTGAAACTGTCTCTCCAATTCCCCCGTGGCTAATTTCATCATTCTGACAGTAAACGCATCCCAACGTGCATCCGGAAAAGAAAACCGCCCCTGATCCCGTCTCTCCGCTGATGCAGGGTTCTTCCCAAAAATGAAGTCCCGCTCTAGCAATCCGGGGAAGAATTCCCTGGCGGCAATAACCGTTTCCGTTGAGAAAATCCCGCTCCGCCTGACAATGGCGAGGGCAGATGGTGCAAATCATTTCCAACCCTCTTTTACAAATAGTATTTTTTTAAATATCAATACAAAAAGTCTGTTTTGCATTTATACATTTTGTTTATTAATAAGTTTTTATACAAAATTTAGCTCAATTCCAAATTGTTTTAACATCCGAACCGTACTGGAAGAAGGCAGTCCCATAATTGCGAAAAAGTCGCCCACTACCGAATCGATTAATGCGCTTCCCTTTCCCTGAACCGCATAAGCGCCCGCTTTATCCATTGGTTCTCCCGTTTTAACATAGGCGTCTATTTCCGACTCTGAAAGCGAAAGGAACTTCACTTCTGACATAACCGACCAGGTTTCTTTTCGAAACTTGTCCATCACCGTAACCCCTGTATAAACCTGATGTTTCCTGCCCGATAAAAAATGAAGCATCTCAGCCGCTTCCTCAGGCGTCCGAGGTTTTCCCAGTATCTTTCCGCCGCAATACACGACGGTATCCGAACCAAGCACCACATCCTCCGGGCAGATTCGAAATACCGCCTCCGCTTTACGGGCGGAAAGCTGTTCTACCGCCTTAGAAGGCGGCGTTCCCTCCGCTATGGATTCATCCGTATCTGCGGGAACCGACCGGAAACGGTACCCCAGCATGGAAAGAATTTCTTTTCTTCTCGGTGAACCGGACGCTAAAATCAACATGATTTCATCTCCATTATTTTAATGTTTCTATCCCTTTAATAAACATTCAAAAAACTCGGCGCTCGACAGGCCGGGTTCCCGATTATTTCGTTTCAACAGAGAAAGGGAACCCCCTTTTGTCAAATGATTGATTCCAGGAGCGACGGAAAGCGTTGCCTCAAAACCCATTTCTTTCAGAATCACTTCCGATTCTTCAGAATATTTCCCGTAAGGATAGGTAAAAGTGGTAGGACAGACACCAACCTTTTGGGCAATCAGTTCCTGAAGGTATCCTACATCCTCTTTCAATACTTTCCGGTAATGCTCTGCTGTTTCCCCAGAGCATTTCCGCGCTCCCGCCCGCTCTGAACTGATGGTGTGCATATCATAACTGTGATTCTGTACCTCTACGAGACCCGATTCACTCATCTCCCGAAGCTGATCCCAACTGCAGTGAGAATAATTCGGGCTTTGATGCTCTCCCGGCCGCAGATCAGCGGTATGCTTTCCCACAATGGAAAGGACACATTTCATCCCATACTGCTTCATCAGCGGATAAACATATAAATAATTGTTGTAATATCCGTCGTCAAAAGTGAGTAAAATCGGTTTTTCGGGCAAGTCCGCATCCGCATCCTTCACATAGGAAATAACATCTTTCAGCAGCACCGGCGTATAACCCGCTTGTCTGATATATTTTAAGTCACATTCTAACTGATCTGGCGGTAAGACATAGGTACCGGTCAGATCTGGGTCCTTTAAAATGCTATGATACATAATAATTGGCAGATCCACCCCTGTATCAGTTCCTGTTTGAACAGAAACCGGACTACCAGAATAAACTGCTACCGCCAACAGCGCAAGCCCGGCTGCCAGACAAAACCATTTGACCCACCGCATAAACAATCTCCTCCTTCCGTTGTCAATCCAATATACGCAGGAAGAAGGTTGTCCTATGTTTTTTGGCAAGCCCAATCATCGCCAGTTTTTTACAGAAAAAACCGAACCCGGCAAAGATGTTCTGAGGCAATTTTAAAAGCAAAAATTTGCGGTTTGCTTTTTAGTCTTCAGATGC
>CAUABB010000114.1 GCA_958427155.1 uncultured Oscillospiraceae bacterium
TCATCCGACGCACTCTCTTTGGAATACTGCAGATTTGACTTAATCGTACCGGAAAAAAGTACTCCTTTCTGGGGTACAAAACCAATTTTTTCGCGGAGTTCATGCTGGGAAATATCGCGGATATCCACACCGTCTATCAGAATCTGTCCCTTGGTTACATCATAAAACCGTACAATCAAATTGACCAATGTGGATTTCCCACTACCTGTGCTGCCGATAAAAGCAGTTGTCTCCCCTGGCTTTGCCGTAAAGCTGATATTTTTAAGGACCGGTTCGTCAGCTTTCGGATAGGTAAAGGACACATCCCTAAATTCGACAACTCCTTTAAAATTCTCGCGAAAATGGATAGGAGTTTCTTTATCATTGATAACCGGATCAGTGGTGAGCACCTCGTTAATTCGTTCCGCTGAAACGGAAGCGCGTGGGAGCATAATAAACATAACCGAAATCATAAGGAAGGACATAATAATCTGCATGGCATACTGCATAAAAGCCATCATATCGCCCACCTGAATACTTCCCATATCGACCTGTCCTGCACCAACCCAGATGATCAACAACTGGACGCCATTCATGACAAACATCATAACCGGCATCATGAAAACCATGATCCGATTGACAAAAAGATTGGTTTTAGTCAGATCACGGTTAACCTCGTCAAAACGTTCTTCCTCCCGTTTCTGGGTGTTGAAGGCACGAATGACCATCATGCCAGTCAAACTTTCACGGGTGACAAGATTGAGTTTATCCACTAATTTCTGAACCCGTTTAAAGCGCGGAACCGAAAGGGCAAAAATGACTAGCACAAAACCGATAACCACCAAAACGGCAACCGCGATGATCCAACTCAAATTCGGGCTCTTCCCAACTGCTTTTATAACTCCACCGATTCCCATGATCGGCGCATAGAAAACAAAACGCAAAGCCATGACTGAAAGCATCTGAATCTGCTGAATATCGTTGGTTGTCCTTGTAATCAGAGAAGCGGTTGAAAAATGGTCAAATTCTGCATTGGAAAAGCTCTCTACCCTGCGAAAAACATCATGACGCAGATTCCGAGCTGTTCCCGCCGCAAGCTTGGCGGACAAATATCCTACCAGAATGGTGCAGGCGGCTCCCAAAAGCGCCACCAGCAGCATTTTTCCTCCCTCCGCAAGAATATAACTGGTATCGCCAATCACTATTCCATTGTTAACAATATTGGACATGTAATCTGGCAAAGCGAGATCGGTCATCGCCTGTACAAAAAGAAGCCCAAAAATCAAAACAACCCAAAGAGCATATGGCTTAAAAAACTTGATTAATTTTATCATATTTTAATAAGGCCCCCATCGTCATTTCTTTTCTTTGTTTTCGTATTTATACATTATCCACAATTCAAAGAAAAAAACTTGAACAAAATGATAATAAAATAAGAATAAGGCATACTTTAGAGGAATCACTAAAAAGCCATAGATTTATCAATGACTTTTTGTAGGTCAAACCATTGACTTCCGACTTCATATTATAAACTTACGGATAAATCTTAAAACTCATCCAAGCAAGTGCCGAAACATTTTTTCAGGATTTTCTAAAAAATATCTTGTAATCTGATAATGCTCCGTTTTCCTATAATCAGTCTTCTCAATTCCCTTTTCAGAAAACAAAAAAACCTGAGATCCCGGAAAAGCCATTAAAATAGGAGAATGAGTCGCAATAATAAACTGTGAACCTTGTTTGACTAAAGCATCAATTTCGACAATTAAGGTCATTAAACTCATAGGGGAGAGTGCCGCCTCCGGCTCATCAAGAATATAAAGCCCATTTCCGCCAAAACGATTCTGTACAAGGGACAAAAAGCTTTCACCATGAGACTGTCGGTGAAGAGAGGTTCCACCATAACTTTGTAACAAGGTTGAATCCATTTCATCTATCTTGGTTGCGACATTAAAAAAGCTCTCAGCACGGAGAAAAAAGCCGTCTTTCGCAAAGCTGCTTTTAGCCAAGGTCAAGTGTCTCCATAGTTCAGAATGAGATTGTACGGTAGAAAAGCAAAAATTTCGGGTGCCACCTTCCGCGTTGAACCCATATGCAATTGCAATCGCCTCAATCAGCGTTGACTTTCCTGTTCCATTCTCGCCCACAAAAAAAGTTACATCGTGTTCCAGCTCGAGCTCGCCGTGCTCTTTTAAGTAACGAACCGCCGGAAGTTCGGAAAGGTAAGAACCTTTTTCAATCGGCTTACTGAGTATTATCTTATTGATGTATCGCCCTGAAAGCAATTTTATCCCCCTTTTTAAGCTACCAAAGCCGACATAAAAGCTTGTTAAGTCACAGAGAAAAGTCCCATAAGCCCCCCTATCAGGATTGGATAAAGTCCAATCACACAGACAACCCGTAAAAGCTGAAATGTTGTAACTTTAGAGGTATCTGCTCCAAAATCACCTGCTATCAGAGAAAATTCAGACAGCCCTCCCGGTGCACAGCAAAAAAAGGCCGTTGGAAGACTCAAATTTGTAAAACGGTAAAGCCCGAGGCTCAACGAGATACTAATCAGAAAATGTCCCAAAAGGAACAACAGTGCCGGAACAATGGCATCTTTAAGTCCAATCACTGCCGCCAGGGTAATCCCTTCCCCAATTAATGCACCAGAACAGATCTGCGCCCCTGTTTTAATTGGACGCGGCAGATAGGCATTTCCCCAAAAAATATTCTGCGCTGCAACCCCCGCCATCGCAAAGACAAGCGGACCCGCGGGAATTCCAATCAAAAAACCAATTGTTCCGCTCACGCCCCCAACTAAAACAGTCAACAGAAGATCCTTCCAACTATGTTTTTTTATAAAACCAGGGCCTTTTGATAAAGCTATCTTTTCTTCCTGGGGTTGCCGAAACCCCGAGGCCCCGTTTACAGGTCGCTGTCTCTTGAACAGACGCACTACCTGCGTTACAATCGGTGGAAACAGAGCGATCACCGAAATCAACCGAACCAGCTGAAGAATGGAAACAATAGAAGCATCAGCCCCCATATCAATGCTGATCAAAGACATATCAACAACTCCACCAGGAGCACAGCTAAACAAGGATGTTGCCAAATCGTATTCCGTAAAAAAGTAAAGCAAAAACCCCATCAGCAGAGTCAGCGTAATGACAAGTACAACGACACATACCGCCGGTTTCAGTACTTTTTTGAGCGCTAAAACATCCTCCTTTTTAATACCAACGCCAATAAAAGCTCCTGCCACCATCTGAACAACTGTTTTAATTTCCATCGGTAAAAACGCATCCCCGGTAAAAATGTTGAGCAGCGCCACCGCAGCCATGGCTCCAATCATCGCGCCGGCGGGAATATGGAATGCCTTGACGACAAGGCCACCTGCCACTGCCGCAAGAACGGTATAAAGCAAAGGGAGCACACAAAACACCTCCTGAATTATCTGACATTTAGAATGAAAGCAGGGTTAATTGCTGGAATTAAAGAGATTTGGAATTGATTCGGCCTTTACTTTAGAAAATCTAAAACACTGAAAAATCGCAGATAACGATTATCTCAAATATCTGACCACACCTGTATGTTTTAGTTCTGTGCTGCTCAAAATCAAAAACGTCGCAAACAATTCGATCAAACCGAAGATAAATTAAAATATTAAAAACATTATAGTATAAAAGGGAGAGAGGGTCAACGCGACCCCCTCTCCCTTTTATATTTTTCTTAAAGTTCTGCCAATTCAATTCCAGTATAGTAATGCTTGAGAATTTCCTCGTATCCTTTCCCAGAACGCGCCATCTCATTTGCCCCATACTGACTCATTCCAACTCCATGACCTAATCCTTTTGTTTTAAAGATATAACGATCTCCATCTTGCTGATAGCTCACCGTGAAATTTGCAGACGGTAAAGAAAAGGCCGCGCGGAGTTGTATACCACTCAAAGTCATACTTCCAACCTGCACCTCTGTGACTGTTCCAGAATCACTGGTTTTTTGAATTTTGAAGAGTTCCGCCTTCTCTCCTCCCAATACAATATCTGGATACGCTGCTTTCAGGATTTTTTCCACTTCCGCATAAGATAATTCCTTTTCGCTGTTATAAGTTGGAGCGTTTTCATCTGCCACACTGTCAACTGGAACCAGATATTCAAAAGCATTTCCCCATACTACTTCAGCAGACTCTGTTTTTCCAGAAGAAGTGGAGTGAAATGCAGCCGCAATCGGTTGATCCTGATAAAGCATAACTTTACCAATCACCTCATCCACTGCATCACTGCACTTTTTCCAAAGTTCTTCCGCCTTATCTCCATACATTTCATTAAATTCCTCTCTGCTGACATACGCTTGATATTTAGAAGGATCGTCACTGAAATCTGCGCCATTCAAACTGCTGTCCTCTCCAGATTTTTGTACATCACGCAGCCGTAACGCATAGGTATGCGCTGCAACCGCCTGTGCTTTGATTGCTTCCACCTCATAATCCATGGGGATCTCAGCTGCAACCACTCCTTTGATATAATCGGCTGCGGAAAGCTCTAAAACCTCATTTGTTTCCGTTCGGAGAAGTTTAAAGGTTCCAAGATCTGCCTTTACCTCTTCCTCTGAACTAGTAGAAGAAGATGTCTCCCCTCCATCGGATTTAAAATCTGATGGGTTAATAAATGCGGTAAGCGGTATGCACAGTACTACCAGGAAAAACAGAAGAAAATGAAACAAGACTCGCTTCATTTGTTACTCCTTTCAGTTTATGAAATTTTATTTGTTATATAATTCAAAATAAGTCATCATTTCAACTGGCTTATTTATATGCATTTAAAAAATGCAAGTTTCCTAACTGAATTATTCGTTTTTGTTTTTTACCTCATAAATCCAACCTTGACGAGGCATAAAAAATGAATTAGAATAGATGTGATTATTTCACTTGTCAGGTTATCCTGGCTTGGACAACAGGAGGAAAGACCAATGAATTTATCGCAGTCAGAATACAAGTCCATTGAAACTTTATGCGAGCGTTTTAAAGAATATAACGTTATTGACCCTTCTTATTATAAAAAATACGACGTTAAGCGTGGCCTGCGTAATTCGGATGGTACTGGTGTCGTCGCCGGAATCACAAAAATTTGTAATGTACACGGCTATGTTCTTAATGAACATGAGCGGGAACCGATTGACGGAAAACTCATTTATCGAGGCATCGATATCGAGGAAATTATCAACGGATTTACCAAAGAGAATCGTTTTGGATTTGAAGAGGTTATTTACCTGCTGCTGTTCGGTCAGCTTCCAAACAAGGTAGAACTAGATGATTTTACGACAATTCTCAGCTTTTACCGAGAGCTCCCTGATGGGTTTGCTGAGGATATGATTTTCAAAGCGCCTTCCCGGAATATTATGAATAAGCTGGCCCGTTCTGTCCTCGCACTGTATTCTTATGATGATAATGCTGAG
>CAUABB010000115.1 GCA_958427155.1 uncultured Oscillospiraceae bacterium
CGATTGCAGAAAAAATTAAAATTAAAGCCCCGATTAACGCCGTCAACCGATTTCTTGCATGTGTTCCTTTTTTGGCAGATTCTTTTTTCTGACCCTCAATTGGCTGCTCCAAAACATTTTCAATCACAACACTATTTTCTACCATTTCCTGTCTCCTTTTACCTGATTATCAGTTATTCACGAATCTGTCCATTTCCTTCAATAATGAACTTGCTGGAAGTCAGTGCTTCCAGTCCTAAGGGACCACGGACATGAAGCTTTTGTGTCGAAATTCCAATTTCAGCCCCATAACCGAACTCCCCTCCGTCAGTAAAACGGGTAGAAGCATTTACATAAACCGCCGCAGAATCTACTTCTTTCGTAAAGCGCACCGCGTTTGAATAATCCCGTGTTACAATAGCTTCGGAATGTCCAGAAGAATATTTGGAAATATGCGCGATAGCCTCATCTAAATTTTTTACCACTTTAACTGACATTTTATAATCAAGGTATTCGGTAAAATAATCTTCTTCCGTAGCAGGGTGAACAGATATCTCACCTAAAATTGAAATTGTTTTTTCACAGCCAAAAAGCTGAACGTCTTTCTGATCAAGTTTTCTTTTTACCATCGGTAAAAACTTTTCTGCCACCGTCTCATGAACTAGAAGGCTTTCCGCCGCGTTACAGACAGAAGGGCGACTTGTTTTAGCATTATAAACAATTTCAGTAGCCATTTCAAGATCTGCAGTTTCATCCACATAAATATGGCAGTTTCCCACACCCGTTTCAATGACAGGCACAGTAGCGTTTTGAACAACCGACTGAATCAGGCCCGCTCCGCCCCGGGGAATCAGAAGATCCAAAAAACCATTGAGTTTCATCATCTCCGTCGCGGTTTCACGGTCAGTCCGGTCCACAAAGGTAACGATATCCTCTGGCAGACCGACTTCAGCTAAAGCTCGACGCATTAGCTGCGCTAAATAAAAGTTAGAATGAAAGGCCTCTTTTCCCCCTCGCAACATGACGGCATTTCCCGCTTTTAAACAGAGAGTAGCAGCATCCACTGTTACGTTAGGACGAGATTCATAAATCATCCCAATAACGCCAAACGGAACTGCCACTCTTCGAATATTTAATCCGTTCGGACGAACACTGCCATCTAAAATCCGTCCAACCGGATCAGCCATTGCCACCAGTTCCAGACAAGCATTAGACATTGAACGGATCCTTTTTTCATCTAGGCGAAGACGGTCAATCATAACTTCTGAAATTCCAAGTTCTCTTGCAGAGAACAAATCCTTTTGATTAGCTTCTAATATACTGTCCTGTTCTTCTAAGAGCAACTTTGCTATTATTTCCAGAACACGATTTTTTGTGACAGTATCTGCTTTAGCGATTGCTGTCTTGGCGATTGCCGCACGAACTCCAAGTTCTTTGATTGTACTCATCATTATTCACCTCATTCGGAAACAAAAAGAGTCCCTTTTTCTTTACCGTCAAACAAATCATACAGATTATTAGGATCTGCGCCATTAATCAACGCCATTAAACTGCCACGTTCTAAAGTCATTTCGGCAGCATTCAGTTTGGTTACCATTCCACCAGTTCCGAGCTTTCCCGCACTTCCTCCTGCAAGAGCACGAATAGAATCGTCAATTTTATTGACACGTGGAATCAATTTTGCATTTGAAAAGCGAACCGGATCGCAATCATAAAGGCCATCGACATCAGTCAAAATAATTAAAGCATCCGCATTTACCAGTTTTGCAACAATCGCCGAAAGAGTGTCATTATCTCCAAATTTCCCACCGTGATCAATCTCGTCGGTCGAAACCGTATCATTTTCATTTACAATTGGAATTGATCCATACCGAAGAAGCCTATTAAAAGTATTTACAACATTTTCCTTTCGCATTTCATCACGTACAACATCTTCAGTCAAAAGAACCTGAGAAACAACATGATTATGTTCTGAGAAATGTTTATCATAAATATACATCAGTTCACATTGACCAATCGCAGCACAAGCCTGTTTGGAAGGAATATCGGTTGGACGCTGGGTCAAACCAAGTTTCCCCATTCCGACACCAATTGCTCCGGAACTGACCAGAACAATTTCCCGTCCGGAATTTTTAAGATCAGAGATAACTCTGACAAGCTGCTCTACCCGTCGAAGATTTAGTAGACCTGTCTGATGTGCTAAAGTAGAAGTTCCCACCTTAATAACAACTCTTTTTGCGGCCACAATATTCGTCATGTCAATCCCCTTTTACAATTTCTGTATATTTTCTTTTGTCTCTTGCTTTTCAGAAAGAACTTCCAATTGATAGTTTAATATATACCGTCTGGCATACAGAGCTTTTGTCATTTCAATATACGGAATTGTCCCAAGCATTGGAACAATTAAAAAATTCAACAAATAATAAGGAAGAAAAGAAATATCAAGAGCCAAAAGCTCCCCCTTCTTCCCCGTCATAATCCGAATAGAGCTACGAAACGCAGTGCGAACCCGGACTTCAGGATCATCCGCAAGAATGAAAAGAACAAGAAAATACCGGTAACAGACAACAAGTGCGCCAATCAAGCCACCAAGCGTTAAGCCTACAGTCAAAATAAAAAGGAGAAAACTTTGCCAAGCAGCAGCATGATAAATTGTAGAAATAATATAACCAAAATAAAGAAGTGCAGAAGGCAACAAAAAAAGAGCCGTCCACAAAGCCGTTTTAACAAGCAACAACAAATGGACTGCAAGTGCCTTTCCCCATCGTTTAGGAGAAGTATACCAGTTAAAAGTTCGAGAAATAGGCAGTATTTCTCCCAATGTCCGCCTATAATACCAGCAAATTATTCCTTGACGCAGCGATGTTCCAAATAGAAATGATAAAACAGAACTTCCTATAAACAGAGCAGATGCAAATAACAATGTATCAATATGCACAGAAACTGTACCATATAAAAACAAAGGAGAAAAAAGTTGTTCTAAGGTAGACATACCACTGAAAGAAACGATCATACGTTCCAAACAGGAAAAGAATACCATTATCGCAGCAAGGCAAAACAGCAAGGCTATTGCCCTACCCCAGATGCCCTGCAGCAGTTCTTTAGCCTTTTGCTTCATCTTTTTACGATGCATGTATTTCATCCTTTCCGGAACCTAATACTCAATTCCTTTGCGTGCGCCAATCCCTTTATCATATGGATGACGAATTTTTTTCATTTCAGTTATATAATCTGCTGTCGAAAGAACTTTTGGACTTGGATTGCGTCCAGTCAACACTATTTCGGAGCAATCACTCATCTGGTTTAAAAAATTAAGAAGCTGCTCTTCCGAGAGCATCCCAGTTGATACCGCATCTAAAACCTCGTCTAGAACCACACAATCAAAAGAATTTTGCTTTACCATTTGCGTTAAACGTGCAAAACAATCTTGATGGTTTTCTCGGCAAATTTCAAGCTCATTTTGATCCATATAAGCAACAAATTTTTTGACATCATCAGTGCGAATATAAGGTATTTTAAGCGTTTCAAGAGAAACAAGTTCAGAGGTATGATTTCCTTTTAAAAACTGCACAAAAAGGCACGAAAGGCCGGCACCATGTGCCCGAATCAAAAGGCCAAGAGCAGCCGTTGTTTTCCCTTTCCCGTCTCCAATATAAATATGAACCATTCTTTTCCTCATTTCATTGCTTCTGCTTTAAACATCATCAGTTTCATCTTCTGCAAGATCAATTAAATTATACTCTTTTAGCACAGTATTGTCCATAGTATTGTAAGGAAGCGGATCAAAAACCTCCACAACATTTCCCTGCTGCCAAAGCTGTGCGCTGGTTGCTACTGTATACCCGTGCCCATTATCAGTTATCCAAAGCTTAGGATCTCGTTTTGGTAGTCCTAAAGCCGCAAGCAATGTCATAATCACTCCACCATGTGTTATAACCGCCACAGAAGAAAGCTTATGAGCCATCATATCTTTAAGGATACTTTCAAAACCGAAACAGATCCGATTCTCAAAGTCATGCATATTCTCCATTCCATCAGGAACAGTCCCGTTTCTAAGCCAGTCCATAAATGCTTTATCGTCTACCAGTTCCGCAGCTGTTTTATTTTCATATTTTCCAAAGTCATACTCCCTAAGGCCATCTATCTGAATTGGCTCAAATTCCGGATAAAGGATTTTTGCAGTTTGTAAACAGCGAAGCAAGGGACTTGAATAAACTTTTTGCACTCCAGGATATTCATAATTTTCACAGAGGGAATGAAGACCGGCTATTCCGTCAGGACTTAATTCTACATCGGTACGGCCTATAAAGCGTCCCTGTTCATTAGCCGAAGTTTTTCCATGTCGCAAAAGATGAATTTTATAGTTCTTCATAAAATAACCCTTCCCTAATCACTAACTAAAAATACATACAGTTATATTTTTCAAACCCGCTAAATGACAGTTCAATTTAAAAGGCAATTTACCTTCTCATAAATTTGTTAAATTTAAAATAGATTATAGCATTTTTTGATCAAAAAGGCAAAATAAACAAATTAACTTCCAAATATTTTAGACATAAAGCGTCAAAAATACCGTTTTCTCCACTTTACAAAGCCAAACAAATATAATATAATTTATTATACGTTGAGTTTTAAGGAAAGGAATGGGCGGCGATGAACTCAGATTTCCCGAGAATTCTGACATTGTTGCGGAAAGAGCGCGGCATTAGCCAGAAAGAAGCAGCGGGCGCGCTGAACGTTTCCCAAGCACTCCTGTCTCATTATGAAAAAGGAATTCGTGAATGCGGATTGGATTTTGTCGTACGGACAGCTGATTTTTATGGTGTCTCCTGCGATTATCTACTGGGACGTTCCCCGGAGAGAACCGGAACGACTATTTCTGTAGATGAAATTCCAGAAGAAGAAGCAATTGGAAAAGAAAACAGCTTCAAGGGAAGCATTATGCCAGTTCTACACAAAAAACTCATCGTTAACTCTCTTCATATCATTTTCGACCTTCTCGGAAAGATTAATAATAAATCTCTTACAGGAGAAGTTTCTTCCTTTTTAATGCTTGCGGTTTATCGGATGTTCCGCGTTGTCTACAGTGTCAATCCTAAAAATGAAGAAGCGGCTTTTACAATTCCAAAAGCAGTGGCAAATTCCTATGCGTCGGCTGAAATGGCGATTCGGGAAGCTAATGCGTCAGCTGTTTCCCAAGGTGTCAAAATGAAAGGACTAACACCAGTTTCGAAGCGGGAAGAAAATATTCCGTTGAACACGGAAAGAATTAGCGAGGAATATCCTCAGCTTTCGTCTTCTCTTTTTAATTTGATTCAAAATAGTGAAAACTTTTTAAAATAAGGATAGCCAAAGTCTATAAATATTTTTAAAACGAAGTTTTAATATCTTGAAAAATGTTTTTAAGCAA
>CAUABB010000116.1 GCA_958427155.1 uncultured Oscillospiraceae bacterium
TATCGCGGCGAATTACCTAGCACATCCTGATCTTGAGCCCCCGTTTCTTTGTCTGGTTGTTTCTGGAGGTCACAGCCATATCATTGAGGTTAAGGGCTATACGGATTTTCGCGTAATTGGTCGTACTCACGATGATGCGGTCGGAGAAGCTTACGATAAAGCGGCCCGGACGCTGGGGTTTCCTTATCCTGGAGGAGTCTATATGGATAAGGCGGCAGCGGTGATTAATCTTGCTCATAATGCGGAGCAAAAAGGGGAAACTTTATCTGAGAAGGATTTAGCCGCTTCATTTCAGCAGACGGTTTGCGATATTTTAGCGCCGCGGGTAATGGCGGCGGCGGAAGAGTATGGCTACCGGAAAATTGTCCTTGCGGGCGGCGTTTCTGCGAATAGCGGACTGCGCGCCCGGATGGAAGCGGACTGTGCTGAAAGAGGGTATAGTCTTTATCTGCCACCGCTGTCACTTTGCGGGGATAACGCGGCGATGATTGCGTCTCAGGGCTTTTACGAGTTTAAAGCAGGCCGTGTTGCCGGAATGGATTTAAATGCGGTTGCTTCTCTGCCGATTTCTAATTAAGTTTTTAAAAAATAAAGAGTTGTTAAAAAAATGAAAATTGTTGAAATTTTAACGATTTCGGCTTGCAAACAGGAAGTATTTGGGATATACTTATACATGTGAGAAATTTTATTTTTTCAAACTTTGGAAAGTTGAAAGGAGACCCCTATATGCTGACGAACAACAAAAACGTACTTCGCTGGGTCGATGAAATGGTTGCTCTCTGTAAACCGGATAAAGTTGTCTGGCTTGACGGTAGCGAGGAGCAGTTGAATGAGCTTCGTGCCCAGGCAACCGCTACCGGAGAGATGATGCCTCTTAATGAGAAAGAGCTTCCTGGTTGTTATCTTCATCGCACCGCAGTCAATGACGTGGCCCGTGTTGAGGATAGAACTTTTATCTGCTCTAGAAAAAAAGAGGACGCAGGCCCGACCAATAACTGGTGTGATCCGAAAGAAATGTACGCTAAATTAACCCCGATGTATGACGGCGTTATGAAAGGCCGTACCATGTACGTTATTCCGTACTCCATGGGTCCGATTGGTTCTCCTCTCGCGAAAGTGGGCGTTGAGCTGACTGACTCCATCTACGTTGTCCTCAACATGGACATCATGACCCGTATGGGTAAGGCTGCTTTTGAAAACCTTGGTGAGACCTCTGACGACTTTGTCCGCGGCCTTCATTCCAAAGCAGATATCGATCCAGAAAAGCGTTATATCGTTCATTTCCCGGAGGATAATACGATCTGGTCTATCAACTCCGGTTACGGCGGAAACGTTCTTCTCGGCAAAAAATGCTTCGCGCTCCGTATTGCTTCTTATCAGGGCAAAAACGAGGGCTGGATGGCTGAGCATATGCTGATTCTCGGTATTGAGAATCCGAAGGGTGAAGTGAAATATATCACCGCTGCTTTCCCGTCTGCCTGCGGTAAAACCAACCTTGCAATGCTGGTTCCGCCGGAAGTTTACGCGAAAGACGGTTATAAAGTTTGGACCGTTGGCGATGATATCGCGTGGCTGAAACAGGGTCCGGATGGAAAACTTTACGCGATCAACCCAGAGAACGGTTTCTTTGGTGTAGCTCCTGGTACCAACGCGAAATCCAATCCGAACGCGCTTGCTTCTACGAAAAAGGATACAATCTTTACCAACGTCGCTCTTAACAAGGACAACAACACTGTTTGGTGGGAAGGCCTTGACAAGAATCCGCCGGAAAACGCCCTTGACTGGAAAGGTAATCCTTGGAACGGAAAAGAGTCTTCTGAGAAGGGTGCTCATCCGAACAGCCGGTTCACTGCTCCGGCTAAAAACTGTCCTTGCATCAGCAAAGAGTTTGACAACCCGAACGGTGTTCCGATTTCCGCAATGATCTTCGGCGGCCGCCGCGCGAAGACCGCTCCGCTGGTTTATCAGTCCTTTGATTGGAATCACGGCGTGTTTGTCGGCGCGACCATGGCTTCTGAGACTACCGCTGCCGCTGCTGGCGCTGTCGGCGTTGTTCGTCGTGATCCAATGGCAATGCTGCCGTTCTGCGGTTATCATATGGGCGATTACTTCCAGCATTGGCTCGATATGGGTAAGAAACTTGGCGATAACGCTCCGAAAATCTTTAATGTTAACTGGTTCCGCCTTGACGATGAGGGACACTTCATCTGGCCGGGATTCGGTGACAATATGCGTGTCCTGATGTGGATTCTTGACCGCTGCGAAGGAAAGGTAGACGCGGTTGAAACCCCGATCGGCTATGAGCCGAAACCGGAAGATATCAACCTGGAAGGCCTCGATATCGATGTAAATGTTGTAAAAGAGCTTCTTAACGTTGACAAAGACCTCTGGAAAGAGGAAGCGAAAGGAATCCGTGAGTTCTTCGGCAAATTCGGCGATCGTCTCCCGAAAGAGATGACAGAGCAGCTGGATAACCTTGAAAAACGTTTGGAAAAATAATGATATCAATATAGTGAAACGCGCCGGTTAAAGCCGGCGCGTTTCTTTATCTTTGCTTTTTATAGATAATTGTGAAAAGGGAGAAAACGGATGAAAAGAAAATGATGGTAGTCGAGTACAGTGGCCTGAAAAATTAACTGCTGCTGGTTGTTTTACACAAAAATTTATACAATATCTTGAAATTCATTAAAGTTTCTATTATAATATTACCTATATCCAGATAAAGCGGATAGAGTGCGTTTTTACATTGTTTCTTAAGAGAAAAAATTTTTGCGACCGGTTTACCGTTTAGTCAATCAAATGCAAAGGAGAAGTTCTGTGGCAAATGAAAGAGGAATACCAGAGCGGCGGGTGGAGTTTTTAGAAACCTGTTTTGAGGTTTTCTGTGAAAACGGATTGGAAAACACCAGTTTGAAAATGCTGGCGGATGCCTGTGGGGTCGCAAACGGAAATCTCATTTACTACTTCGGTACAAAGGATAATATTATCATTGAATCCACTGCTTACTGTATGGCAAAAGTGGAAGATGATTTCATGGCAAATGCACCGACGAGTTTTGAAGATATTGAACGCTTTCTGCGTGAGATGCCTTACCTTACTGCAAAGCTCCATGGTGCGAAATACCGCTTTATGTATCAGGTGTATGCAAGTCCCAAGTATCAGGAATACGGTAAAGAATTTTTCAAGGGCGTAAACATCCGCTACCGAAAATACGCTGAACTTCTTTCCAACAAATTGGGGATGCCTGTGGACTTTATACAAGGTATGACTTATATTTTTGTTCGTGCGTGCGTTCATTTTGCCTTGTTTGAAGATGGAGAATATCTGAAATTACAGCTTGGTGCGATACGGACTTCGCTGAAGCTGTTTGTAAAGGAAAGTAAACTGAAGGAGGAAAAATTATGAAACACAAATTACGCAGTCGGGCATTAACAGTGTTACTGTCTTTCATGCTCATCATCGGTCTGTTGCCTACAACAGCATTTGCGGCGAATACTGCAACGGTAAAAATCAACGGGCAGATATTGCAAGATGGTGTAGAGGTGCAGTGTGGTGACGGAACTGCCGTTTGGAACAAAGAAAGCGGTACTCTTACACTGGAAAATGCGACTATAAATCAAGATTCATCTACTTCTCCAGGAACACCTGTTCTCAGAGCAGCTAATGGAGACTTGAAAATTGTCCTGATTGGGGAAAACACAATTACATCCACGACACAGAGACCTGTCTATCTTGCTTCTGGTGAATATACGATCCAAGGCACTGAGAATGATTCGCTGATAATAGAGACGGATTCTGATGGATTACAGGTAGGCAGTGGTAATTTAACGATTGATGGATGTAATATTGATATCACCTCATCAAGTTTTGGCGGAATGCTGTGTTTTGGTATCTACGACACAGGGGAGTTCGGAATTTTAACCATACAAAATGGTGCGAATATTAGCATTGACAGTTTTGAAAATACGCTGATAGGTGAATATGGTCTTATTATAGAGGATAGTACCGTAAATGCCACTGCGCGCAGCAACTATCAGGACTGGCCAACATGCGCGGTTTCCAGTTATGGCAATCTGTCTATTACGAACAGTGCGGTAACCGCCGCTGCTAACGGGGATGCAGCGAATGCAATTTATGGTAGCGGAACTATTTCCATAAATAATTCCGAGGTAGCGGCAACGACCACATCACAGATCAATGCATATCCTACCCTTTGTGCAGACGGCGATATTGATATTACCAATCATTCTGATGTAACGGTTAAAAGCGCCGACACCATAGGCATTTGGTCTTCCGGCGGAGCTGTTATGATTCAAGATTCGGTCGCTTATGTTGCCGCTCACGATGAATGGCCTGCTATTCGAGGGGACAACGGCGGCGCCACAATTAGCCGCAGTTGGGTCGAGACTTTTGGCTCTAAGGTTAGCCCGGAATTTACAAGCTCTGACAGCGTCATCTTTTTAAGCAATGAGGGGACCGCAAGCGGCTCGCTCACGCTTCCCGGTGATGTGATAGTCGGTAAAGATATGCAGCTTTCTATTCCGGAAGGTTCATCTATTACTGTACCGGCCGGCGTAACCTTTACCAATCACGGGCAGATCGAGTTACTCGGTGATCTGATCAATAACGGCGGTAACATTGTCTGCGATAGCCATAGCTACGAGGACGGCAAATGTACCATATGCGGTGCTATCGACAGCAGCTTTAAGCCTGTGATTACAGCGGGGGCAAACGGGACATGGCAGAGAGGCACAAAGGACGGACTTTCCTTTACTTCCAACGCTGCCTTTGCGGATTTCCTAAAAGTTCAGGTAGACGGCAAAGACCTTGACACTTCCAGCTACACAGTAAAAGAAGGCAGCACCATAGTAACCCTTAAAGCTGAATATCTGGAAACATTGTCTGAGGGTAAATACACGCTGGCTATCGTTTCCGAAACCGGTACGGCTACAACTGACTTTACTGTTAAGGCGGAATCAACACAGACACCTCAGACCGGCGACAGCAGCAATGTCATGTTGTGGATGGCCTTGCTTCTTGTATCGGGAGCAGGTGTATCTGGGGCGGTAATGGTCATTAAAAAACGTCGTCATATATGGTAAATATGAATCGACAGAAAAATAAAACAGCGCGGCCAGCTTTTTTGTTGGCCGTGCTGTTTTTTAGGCTGATCGTGAGAAATATAGGGTTTTGATTTGTTGTCAGCCGGTACGCGTTTGCGTGCCGGCTTTTTTGGTTGTCTGAAACAATCGGCTGGACAGAAGATGCTATATACCGTAGCGAGCAGAGAAATTGTATTGACAATTCCCGAAGATAAGAAAACGGCGTAATCCTGTTTTTTACGGCAAAAGCTTTTTATCAGATGTTAGCCAAAATTTTCTCCTGCTTT
>CAUABB010000117.1 GCA_958427155.1 uncultured Oscillospiraceae bacterium
GCGCGCCCATGACCACAACCATCACTATCAAAGCGCCTATCCGGATTTTTGTGCTTCTCATTCAGAACCTCCATAATCTCACTTTTCAATTAAAGCTTCGAATTTCCTGTGCAACCACCGTAAAAGGAAATAAAACAACGGAGTAACTACCACTGTATAAAGGGCTGTAGGCAAGATATAACGAATCAGAATCAAATAACTGTCTGCATATCCCCAGATCAGATAAGAGAAAAGGTAGTCAAGCAATCCCTGCACAATCATTACAACACCACAGAAAAGCATAGAATTCAAGAAATTATTTCCCATATAGTACATCGTGACCAGAGTGACCCCAACACAACAGATCATTAAAATAGCAGCATTAAAGCCAGATATTTTATCCGCTGAAAAATCCCACATAAAGCCGGCAACAATTCCAAATATCACGGCAAAAATTTCTCGCTCTTGCATCGATATCGCAATAATAAAAGGAACGATTAAAACAGGCCGGATATCAAAGATCGCAATTAAGTCAAACGATGTTTGAAAGATAAACAAGAAAAACAGCAGAACAAAATAGACTACCCATTTGATTACAGCAACTGTCGTTTTTCGCATTATTCCGCACCTTCCTGACTTTTGCCGTAAAAGTCAGTGATGATAAAAACCTGTTTGACCGTTTTTACATCAAAAACCGGCGTCACTGTTGTATAGGCGGTGATCCCGTGGTCCTCTACCTCAATCTTTCCCGCTTTCCCAATCACAATATTTTTGGGGAAAATTCCACCAGCACCCGATGTAACAATCAGGTCTCCCTCTTTAATTTTGCTGGCCAGATCAAGATATTCCAGTTTACAACTGTTTTCTTCGGACAATGCAACCGTTCCCACAACTGTTCCTACTTCACCTGTTCCCCGTTCAATTGCACCGACCGAAACATCCGGGCTCAAAATTGTTGTCACTTTAGAGTAAACCTCTCCTACCTCAGTTACAATCCCAACGAGCCCCTCGGAAGTAACAACTGCATCATGCAGTTTGATTCCATGAACAGAACCTTTGTCAATCGTGAAGGACCCAAACTGTTCCGAAGGGTCGCGAGCCACCACCATAGCGGCGACCATTTCAATACTCGGATCTTCCTCCTTCAGTCCCGCTAATTCGCGAAGCTGTTCATTTTCCTGTTTAATTTCCTGGTAGTCAACCAAATCCTCACGCAACTGGGCAATTTCTTCCCGAAGCTGCTGGTTCTGATTGTAATATTCCTGCGCATTCACAAATTTCCCGAAAAAATCGGTAGCCGTCTCCGAAATATACGAAGACAGCTTCTGAAACGGCGCCGAGACGGCCCCCACTATTTGCGACGTCACTGTACCGAACCCACTCTGGGAAACGGCATAAATCATAAAGCCCAGCAAGAGCGCCAGCACCAGCATAATTACCTTGAAGAGCTTACTGCGGAAAAATTCGCGCATCTCTGCCTCCTGCTACCGATTTTGTCACCCGGCAAGCCTTTCCCACCCCAAGCGAAGAAAGGCTCATAAAGTAACTCCATTAATACCGGGGAGAGTCATCTGACAATACATCATAAAGCTTGTCACTGTTTTCAAGTACCATTCCTGTACCCTGAACAACACAGTCAAGTGGATTTTCGGCCACATGAACCGGCATCCCCGTTTCATTGTGAACCAGTACATCCAGACCCCGAAGAAGCGCACCACCGCCGGTGAGCATGATTCCGCCATCAATAATATCCGCTGCCAGCTCAGGGGGAGTTTTTTCCAACGTGATCTTAATTGCTTCCACTACTTTTTCAAGTGGCTCTGCCAATGCTTCCCGGACCTCTTCAGAAGTAACCGTCAGATTTTCTGGCAAACCGTTTAAAAGATTCCGTCCCTTTACTTCCATAGAACGCTCCTCTTCAAGCGGATAAGCAGATCCAATTTCAAGCTTGATATTTTCAGCAGTTCTTTCACCAATCAAAAGATTATATTTTTTCTTTAAGTAATCAATAATCGAGCGGTCAAACTCATCTCCCGCAACCCGGACGGACCTGGAAGCGACAATTCCCCCCAGAGAAATCACCGCGACCTCTGAAGTTCCGCCGCCGATATCCACTACCATGCTGCCGCGCGGCTCCGCGACCGGAAGGCCCGCACCGATCGCCGCAGCCATCGGCTCCTCAATAATCGCGACTTTTTTCGCCCCTGCGCGCTCTGCAGACTCTTTAACGGCACGGCGCTCTACCGCAGTAACGCCTGACGGAATGCAGATGATAACCCGGGGCTTTGAAAAGCTTTTTGCAAGCGCTTTTTTAATAAATTCCTGAAGCATGGCCGTCGTCACTTCAAAATCGGCAATTACGCCATCCTTCAACGGGCGAACTGCCACAATAGACCCCGGCGTTCTGCCGATAACATCTTTTGCCTCCTGCCCAACAGAGCGAACTGTATTATTACGAGTATCAACCGCAACAACAGAAGGTTCACGGATGATAATCCCTTTTCCTCTCATATAAATCAAAGTATTTGCCGTCCCAAGGTCAATTCCAATATCGCGTGAAAACATAAAAGTTTCCCCTTTCTGTTTTTCAAATCCATTTTATACAACAAGCCGTCTGTTTAAAACAATCCGCCTGAGGCCTATAACAGTTCTATTATAACCGCATCTCCGGAAATTCTCAATAAAAAAATCCGAAAAATTTGTTAAAATTGTAGAATTTTTTATCTTCCAGTCGAGCCGAAGCCACCCGATCCCCGTCCCGTTTCATCCAGTTCGGAAACCTCCAAAAGCTCAGGCAGGCAAACCGGCGCAATGATCATCTGGGCAATCCGCTCAAACGGCTCTACTGTATATGATTCTTTCCCTATATTGGTTAGGGTGACCAAAATCTCTCCTCTATAATCACTATCTACCACTCCTACGCAGTTTGCCGGAATAATTCCCTTTTTTGTGGCCAACCCGCTGCGGGCATATACGAAAGCCGCCAATTCAGAAGATGGCAGCGCAATCGCAATTCCTGTCCCAATCCGAACTCGTTCACCGGGCCTTACCTCAACCGGTTCTTCCAGGAGTGCAAACAAGTCATACCCCGCACTACCTTCTGTAGCTCGACACGGTATCTTAGCCCGTGGATCTATTTTCCGAACCTTAAGTACCATTGTATCAGTCACTATCCCTTCGCTGCAAATCCAAACTTTCTGGTCTCCGTATTCATAGCACCTGAAAGAATAGATTCATAGCCTTTATCATTCTATTCCACGATATGAAAGTCCCCGGGTGAACTTCCCTTTCGGCGCGCCTCCAGATTGATAAAGCGCCCAAATATCCTCACATTCCGAAGCGCTCTCCCCAGTAAAATACAGCACGCCAAAATCTGCAAACCGGGTATCCTCTTTTTTGTCAGACAGGACAAGAGGCAAATAGTTATAAAGCTCTGCCATCTCACCGTCGCACTGAACCGGGAACCGATTTCCCAACCGATCGGTCAAAACACGTCCTTTACAGTTTTGGCATCCCTTCCTCGCCCTTAAAGGACAGTTGCGAAAAATCATCAACGGTAAAAAGCCGTACAACATTATTCCTACCGGGACAGGAGAATGAAGATGAAACACCTGGTTTAATTTCATTTCAAATGAAGCAGTTAGATCAACCGCCCCCAAATCCGCAAAAGCCCCCGCCGCAATGGAGTTCGTCAGATTCAATCCAAAAAGGCCGTGTGGAATCATTCCAAATTTTCTGCACAAACCAAACTGCCCAATATTTTGAACTGCCGCGTTCAGAAAACCATCTCTCGCTATCTGTTCCAAAGATTCAATCAACTCTGATTCTTCATAGCGCACCCGTGGAAGTTCCAAAATCAGTTTCTCTCGATAGTCAACCAACTCTTCTTTATGTTTCAATACCTCTCCAAGCGGCAGATAAAACCAATCGACCTTTTCTGCCATCGCTTGGGACAGTTGACCAAAGCTGGAAAAGCGCGGACGCAGACAGCAACCGCCCTTTGGATATTTCCCCGTGGGATAAGGGATACCTGACAAAAACACCTTTTCCTTCCGAGCAGAACGGACAGAATCCAGCCGCTCCACCGCTTCCCGCCGAAGTGCGTTCAAACCGGAAACGGACAAAATCGGTTTACCCGTCGCAAGAAAAGAAAACTCATCTAAATAATAAGGCGTTCCTCCTAGCTTCCCTAGAGAAGCTTTTGCCCGTCCCTCATCGGTCGGAACATTTAGAGCCCTTTCAACGGTCTGCCCTTTTATCTCAATCCGATTTTCCCTGTCGTCCTCAACCAACAGAGAGGATGGTCTCTCTTCCTCCAGAGTCAACTCCATCCGAAGCGGAACTCTTTGACGGACTTTTCGGTTTTCTGCCGCCAATTTTCCCAACACTCCCTGGGACGCGGCAACATCTTCTTTTCCACGAACGCCAAACATGGAGCGGTCTCTTTGGTTTTCTAGATAACCGTCAGTAAAACCGCCACGCGAAAAAACCGAACGCAGAACATCCAGATCAGGTTCATTCCCACGTAATTTCTGATAAACAGCGCGAACCGCAGCTCCAACATATTCAGGCCGTTTCATCCGTCCCTCTATTTTAAACGAAGAAACGCCTGCCGCCGCCAACCGATCCAGCTGTTCCAGTGCGCACAAATCTTTTAAAGACAGATCCGCCGAACCGTTCCCATTCACTGAAAACGGAAGGCGGCAAGGCTGAGCGCATCCCCCACGGTTGGCGCTTCTCGAACCAATCATGGCGCTGAGAGTACACTGCCCCGAAACCGACATGCAAAGGGCGCCATGTACAAAAACCTCCAGTTCCACCGGAGAAAACTCTGCAATTTTTTCAATCTCTGTCAGCGTAAGTTCTCTCGCCAGAACCGCACGTTTAAAACCAAGCTCCGCCACCTGAAGCACGCCGGATAAAGAAGTGATACTCATTTGGGTGGAAGCATGAAGCGGAATTTCCGGCGTCCACTTCCGCAAAAGCGCGGCGACTCCCAAATCCTGAACAATAAAAGCATCCACCCCTGCTTCACAGGCGGTTTGAACGCACTTCTCCAAAGCGGAAATTTCGCTGTCGAAAACAACAGTATTAACCGCCTGATATACCTTCACGCCAAACCGATGGCAGAGGGAAACAGCTTTTAAAAGTTCTTCCGGGCCAAAATTGGTCGCTGAGGCTCGGGCAGAAAAATTTTTCTGCCCCAGATAAATCGCGTCGGCACCGCTGTTAACTGCGGCCTCCACCGCTTCCCAACTTCCAGCTGGCGCCAATATTTCCGGAAAATTACTTTTCATCATCACCGTCAATATTCCGCCTGAGTTCTTTCAGCCCCAGTTCTGTTTTCAAGGAGTCAATCTCCCGTTCCTTCTC
>CAUABB010000118.1 GCA_958427155.1 uncultured Oscillospiraceae bacterium
TGGAATTCACTTTTTTCGGATGTGTATGCTCAATGCCGGTGTTTATAATTGTGATTATGCGTCACAGGGAATGCTGATCAATATGCGGGAACACCTTTATGAACGGATTCAAACACAGGATAAAACTTACTACGACCACAATCGAACTGGGGATCTAATGACTCGGCTGACCGGCGATTTGGATACTGTTCGCAATGCGGTTTCTTATGTGTTCCGCGAGTTTACCATTGATATCTTTCTGTTCTTCACAACGGCGATTTATTTTTTTACCATCAACGCTCTTTTTACATTAGCTGTTTTAGCTGTTACCCCTCTCCTTTTGGTTCTGTCCAAAGTTTTTTCGAAGAGAGTTCGCTCCAAATATGTTTTCTTGCGTGAAAAACTCAGTGAGATGAATACGAAGGCTCAAGAGGATATATCAGGTAACCGGGTCATTAAAGCTTTTGCTAGGGAATCATATGAGGTGGATGAATTCGCACAGAAAAACGATGCTTACAGAAAAGCAAATATAGACGCTCAGTTTACTTGGTTGCGCTATTTCCCAGCGGTTCATGTTCTTGCAAATACCCTCACCATTACAATTATCCTTGTCGGAGGGATTTTTATTATCAACGGTTGGCTGACTGCTGGTGAATTAGCCGCCTTTACCGCTCTTGACTGGGCTATCAGCGATCCAATGCGGAATATCGGCCTACTGCTCAATGATCTTCAGCGTTTTTTTGCTTCTGCTGATAAGGTGATCGAGATGTATTACCAACAGCCTGGAATTCTTGATTCTCCAGAAGCGGTTGAACTTCCGGGACGGATGCGTGGAAAGGTTGAGTTTAAAAACGTTTCTTTCCAATTTGGAAAGAAAAAGGTTTTTGACGGGATTTCGTTTGTGGTTAACCCTGGTGAGACGGTGGCGGTTATGGGACCGACGGGTTCAGGAAAAACATCTCTTGTCAATTTGATCGAACGTTTTTACGACGTTTCATCCGGAGCGGTTTTGGTTGATGATATTGATGTGCGAAAGTTGAAACTGAGTACACTCCGTGGTGGAATTGGAATGGCTACACAGGATGTTTTCCTGTTTTCGGAGACAGTAGACGGAAATATCGCCTATGGTGATCCCGAAATGTCTGAGGAAGAAGTCCGGCATTTTGCCAAAATTACGGCCTCTGATTTTATTGAGGGTATGGAGGATGGCTTTGAGACTATTGTCGGGGAACGGGGAGTTGGGCTTTCAGGTGGTCAAAAACAGCGGATTGCGCTGGCGCGAGCTTTGGCAATCCGTCCCGCAATCCTCATTTTAGATGACACAACTTCCGCAGTGGATATGGAAACGGAAAAGTATATCCAAAAACAGCTTCGTAATCTTGAGTTCAGTTGCACGAAGTTTATTATAGCGCAGCGGATATCCTCTGTTAAACACGCTGATAAAATTCTTATTCTAGACCAGGGAAGAATTATAGAGAGTGGAACCCACGAAGAGCTTTTAAAACAGGATGGATACTACCGCGAGATTTATGAGTTGCAACATGGTTCAGGAGAGGCGGGTGAGACAGATGGCGAGAAATAAATTTGATATTGACGAATCCCTTGAATCCCCTTTTAATATACAGCACTTGAAGCGGAGCCTTATTTATGTGAAAAAGTATAAAGGAAAAATGATTTTGGCACTTGTCTTTTCCTTGTTCAGTGTTATCGCGGCGCTGTTTGGCCCATTGATTATCCAGGAGGCTTTGGATGTTGCCGTAGTAAACCGGGACGTGCCTTATCTGATTTTTCTGGTTGTTCTGCTTGCCCTTTCCATTGGCGTTTCAATTCTTCTGAATGTTCTTCGTTCTCGGATTACGGCGGTAGTTGGACAAAATATTATCTATGATATCAGACAGGATCTGTTTGAACATCTTCAGCAGCTCCCCTTTTCTTACTATGACAACCGTCCGCATGGGAAAATTCTTGTCCGTGTTGTACAGTATGTCAACAATGTTTCAGACATGCTTTCAAACGGTATCATCAACTTTTTTCTGGAAATTTTTAATCTTGTTTTTGTTACGATCTTTATGTTTATTGCCGACGCAAGGCTGGCGTTGGTGATTCTTGCTGGACTCCCTATTCTTGTTTTGATCGTCTGTCTGATTATGCCGGTACAGAGACGGGCTTGGCAGAATTTTTCAAATAAAAACTCCAATATGAACGCCTATCTTCATGAGAGTATTCTTGGGGCCAGTGTGACTCAGATTTTTACCCGGGAGAAAATCAATGCGGGGATTGCTTATACACAGTTCCATAATTGCCGAAAGTCGTTTTTGCATGCGGTGTTTGTCTCTAACTGGATCTGGTTTTCGGTTGAGGTGATCTCAGCTATTGTCAACGCAAGTGTCTACGGAGTGGGTATCCTCGCGATTACACCAATGGTGACCTTCGGCACCATTATTGCTATGGGAGATTATTCCTGGAGGTTTTGGCGCCCGATTATCAATCTTGCCAATCTTTACAATAACTTGATTAACACGGTAGCTTACCTGGAGCGTATTTTTGAGACAATTGACGAGCCGGTTGATATTAAAGACGCTCCGGATGCTAAAGTCCTACCCACGATTCGCGGTGAGGTTGAATTTAAAGATGTCGTCTTTGAGTACGATCCGGGCCACCCGATTCTTAATCATATGAATTTTAAGGTAAAAGCCGGAGAGAGTATTGCGTTGGTTGGGCCTACAGGTGCAGGAAAGACGACGGTTATTAACCTAATCAGCCGGTTTTACGATATTTCCTCCGGACAGGTGTTGATTGACGGAAGAGATATCTCCAAAGCTACTCTTCATTCTCTTCGAAGTCAGATGGGAGTAATGCTTCAGGACAGTTTTGTTTTTTCGGGAAACATTATAGACAATATTCGCTATGGAAAACTGGATGCCACTTACGAAGAGGTGGTTGCCGCCGCTAAAACGGTTAAAGCGGATGAGTTTATTCAAACAATGGAAAAAGGGTATCATACAGAAGTGAACGAACGGGGAAGCCGTCTTTCACAGGGACAGAAGCAGCTGATTTCTTTTGCCAGGACTTTGATAGCGGATCCTAAGATTCTGATTTTGGATGAGGCAACCTCAAGTATTGATACCAAAACAGAACGGTTGATGCAGGAAGGGCTTAACGAATTGATGAAAGGTCGAACTTCCTTTATCATTGCGCATCGTCTTTCTACAATTCAACATTGTGATAGGATTATGTATATTGACGGCGGAATCATTCAGGAAAGCGGCACCCATGAAGAGTTGTTGCGGAAAAAGGGAAAGTATTATGAACTGTATATGTCTCAGCGAGAAGGTGTTGAAGCCTTATAATTTTCTCTTTACTTTATTGGAGATCTCGCTTACAATAGAACCAGAGTCCTAGATTGACAACTCCTTTTGAGTAATGGCGATTTTTATGATAAAAGTGCCCTCAAAAGGAGTTTTTTGCCTTTACAGTATTATTAGAGTATTGGAGGGAAAACAATGAAAGAAATCTGTTTGAATTCATCTTGGCAGCTTCATGAAGCCCCATTGGATTGGGAATTGGAACGCCTTCCGAGTGTGCGGGCATTTCGGCAAGGGTGGATGTCCTGTGACCTTCCGGCTGATATTCATGTTCCCTTGATTCAGACTGGCGTAATTAAGGAGCCAACTCAGGCCGATTACTGGCTGGACTGCGGTTGGACTGAAAAGCGTTCCTGGTGGTTCTTTAAAAGGTTTATTTTGGATTCCGATGCTTTTTATAAAGATGCTGATATTGTGGAGCTCACACTGGAAGGGCTTGATACAGAGGCTGTCATTTTTTTAAATGGAGAACTGATTGGCCGACATCACAGCGTTCATTATCCTTTTGTATGCGACGTAAAAGATTATCTGAAAATGGGTGAAAATGAGCTTGCAGTCCGTTTAACAAGCGGACTGGAAAAGGTGGATGACAAACAGCTTTCAGAGCTTAATTGGGCGGTCTGCCTTGAGTCTAACAATGGTGGCCTTTACCGTGGAGACGCGCGGCGAGCCTTTGTCAGAAGACCGCAATACACGGTGGGCTGGGATTGGGGCCCTAAGGTAATTACCTGTGGAATTACCGGGGATGTTAAACTGAAAAGCTATCGAAATGTCGCTGTTCGTGATGTGTCTGTGATAACAGAGAGAATTGATAAAAAAGCAGAGCTTTCCGTAGAAGTCAATATAGAAAATTTAAGCTTGATTGGAACAAAATCCGGTTGTATCACGGTACAGCTTTTAGAAGAAGATCGGGTTTGTGCTGAAAGTAAAATTGAAGAAGCTTTATTAACCTCTGGCCCTAATTACTTAAAGACGCGTTTGATTGTGGAAAACCCCCGGATTTGGTGGCCGGCTGGATATGGAGACCAGCCGCTTTATGCGGTTCGCGTTTTCGCGGAATGCGAAGGCGAGAAAATAACGTATCCGGAGTTTCTGTTTGGAATCCGTACCGTTTCGTTAGATACTTCAGTGATTAACGGGGAAGATCGGAAATTTCAATTTATCATCAATGGCCTTCCAATTTTTTGCAAAGGCGGCGATTGGATTCCAAACGACTCGATCTATGCCCGGGTTCCGCGTGAAAAATATCAGGCTTTGATTGACGAGGCAGCGGAAGCAAATTTTAATATGATTCGGGTTTGGGGTGGCGGATTGTATGAGCGCGATTATTTTTATGAAATGTGTGATGAAAAGGGAATTTTAATCTGGCAGGACTTTATGTTTGCCTGCGCGACCTACCCAGATCACCATGAGTGGTTTCGCAGCCTGATTCGGGAAGAACTTGATTACCAGACAAAACGCTTGCGTAATCATCCCTGTCTAGCTCTTTTTTGTGGAACTAATGAATGCCATTGGATTTTCAACGAAATTGATAATCCGCGCTGGAATATCAAAATCAAGTATAATCATCAGTTTGGTCTTTCTCTCCCAAATTTGTTGGCTAAAGAAGCAATCCGGAAAAATTGTCCCGCGATCCCTTATTGGAACAGCTCTCCTTACGGCGGGAAACTTCCGAATTCTGATACAGTTGGAGACGTTCATCGCTGGCATGACGCGTTCATGAGTAAAAAGCTCAGTGAGCGAATGGACATTGTTTCCTTCGATAATGTCCGTTCCAAATTCGTTAGCGAATATGGTTATGTTGGACCCTGTTGTCTGGAAACCACCCGAAAGTATCTTGATCTTGCGGACGATCAGGAGGTTGTACGGGAAGGAGAAGTCTGGAAGATGCACCTGAATGTTTTTGAGCGTGGCAATACGGATGAAGGAATTAAAAAGCATTATCTTGACCATCCGGAACAGCTTGGAATAGAAGATTATCTACTGT
>CAUABB010000119.1 GCA_958427155.1 uncultured Oscillospiraceae bacterium
GGAAATTCCTGGAACGGCTAGTTCAAAGGAATGTGGAAATTATAAGGAGCATGACCTTAAAAAAGCAAAAGAAGAAGTGGGGCCAATCACTGAAATTTTAAAGGATTATCCGGTGGAGTATCTTTCTTACGATTGCAAACGGTAACAATTTGATAAAAAATTTAAAAACAGCCCGGTGAGATAAACCGGGCTGTTTTTAACATTTTTTCGGTGATATGGCGAAAAAAGCCCTTTTTTAAATGACATTGTTCGCCTTTTTCCCTAAAAAGGGGTTGCATTTTTTGATTTTCCGGGTATAATGGTAATGTGTTGTAACTATTTTGTAACTATTACAACGATTAAGATGAGAAGAAAGGAAGTGTTGCAACTATGGCTTTTTCCAGACGGAAAAAGAAAGAGGCGGAAGTAAATGCTACGCCGTTGCAGCGTCCGGACAGAACATCTGACACTAAATGGATTTCTTCATTTTTGGCTACTTGTTCGGATTTTTATCACGGAGGATTGGAGCCTCTGTTCTGGTCAACCTACCGTGTTTGCAGATTAACGGTTCGGGGTGTATGGCGCCGCCTGCGCCGCTTTGTACGTTTTTTAAAGCGGAAGCTTTCGCCGAAATGGCGGGAGTTTATGAAATCTTTTGGGGAGTGGAAGGACGACTTCCTCCGCGGTTTTCGGATGCCGTTATTTAAAATCCGTCGAGGCTGGTATTTAATTGAGCGTAATTACCATATGGCGGAAGAAGAAAATGGCCGGTGGGGTGGTTTTGTTCTTTCGGTACGGACCCTTTTGGAGGGAGTTGCTAACAACAGACGTCTTTTGCGCCGGATGTTTAACTATGTTCTTCCGGTTGTAATGGTTGCGATTTTGGCCAGTGTTGTTATTGCCGCCCAAAATCTTACATTTGCTGTTGCAGTTAGCTATAATGGTGAAAATATTGGTTATATTCAGGATGAGACGGTTTTTGAACAGGCTGAACAACTGATGCAGCAGCGAATTGTTTATGAGGATGGGGAGGATACCATTAATATTATCCCGAAATATTCGGTTTCTCTTGTGGGAAAAAATGAAATCCTCAATTCTTATCAGTTGGCAGATAATATGGTTCGTTTGTCGAATCTTGATATTACGGAAGCAAAAGGGGTCTATGTAGGAGACCAGTTTTATGGTGCCGTTCAGAGTACCGATAACTTGGAAAAAACATTGGATCAAATTTTAGATACTTATAGGTCTGACTCGAAGAATGAATCGGTTGAATTTGAGGATCAGATTGATTTTCGCGAAGGACTTTATCTTGCGTCCAGTGTTGTAGAAGAGCAATCCTTGATTGATCTGTTTACCAGTCAGAAACAGGCGGAGCAGAATTATGTAGTCAAGGAAGGAGATACTCCTTATGACATTGCTCAAAACAATAATATTTCACTTAATACGTTGATCTCCTTGAATCCAGATATTTTAACCAGTTTTTATGCGGGAGATATTGTAACGCTTTCCCAGTCAGTTCCGTTTTTGTCTGTTAAGGTATCACGGACAGAGACTTATCAGGAATCGATCCCTTATGAAACGGTTGAGGTCCAAGACGCAAAATATTTGAAGGGAACTAAGGTGGAAACACAAAAAGGAGAAAATGGAGTTCGCTGGGTTACTGCAGAAGTTGAGTATGTAAATGGTGTAGAAGTCAATCGCACTGTCTTGGATACCGAAGTTTCGAAAGAACCGGTGGAACGCCATGTGACGGTAGGGACTGCAGAACCGGTGGCGGTTGCTCCGAGCGGCTCAATCTCTGGAAGCGGAATGTTCCTTTTCCCCTGCCCGGCAGGATATGTCAGCCAGGAATTTGGAAATGCCGGACATAAGGGGATGGATATTGCTGCTCCTTATGGAAGTACGATTTATGCCGCGGCGGGCGGTACGGTTATTATGTCAAAATGGTACTCCGGGTATGGAAAATGTGTGATGATTGATCATGGAAACGGCATCATTACCCTTTATGGACATGCAAGTTCGCTTTATGTTAGCGTTGGGCAGGTAGTTGGAAAAGGAGATCCGATTGCCGCTGTAGGAAGTACCGGTTGGTCATTCGGAAATCATGTTCACTTTGAAATCCGTGTCAACGGGTCGTTTGTAAATCCCAGAAGATATCTATAAGATATTAAATAAAAGTGATAAAAGCGGGAAAATTTTCCCGCTTTTATTTAATGTGGAAGGGCAGCCTTTTTTAAGCATTGCTGTTAATTAAAAAGCACACAGCCAAATCTGGCTGTGTACTTTTTAATTTACTTTGTCAACTTATCGAGGATTTTAATCACCTCATCAAGCTTTTCTTCTGCTTCTTGGGGACTTCCGCTTTCAAAAGATTGTCGGACACAGTGACTCATGTGAGCTTTTAAAACCTCGTTGTTGGCTTTTCGCAGGAGGGATTCCGTGGCGAGAAGCTGGTTTGAGATATCGATGCAGTATCGATCTTCCTCGATCATCCGGAGGATTCCCGCCAGCTGGCCGGCAGCGGTTTTCAGAAGTTGGTTTACAGTGCTTTTGTCAGCCATCATGACGCCCACCTCATCCCTGCTGAATGCCGGTTACTTCATAACCAGCATCTATCACCGCTTTTTCCAAGACTTCATCTGAAATATCACCGCTGAGTTCTACCGCGGCAGTTTTGGATTCAAGGTCTACTTTGGCGCTGACGCCTTCCAAAGCATTCAGCGCTTTTTCAACCCGCGCGGAGCAATGCCCGCAGGACATTCCCTCAATGTGAATGGTTTTTTTCATATCTGTTTTCTCCTTCCATCCCGGTTGGGATTTTTGATTTTTAAACTCCGTCTGTTTTGAATCGGCGGAGGAATTGGTGCTTTTCAACGCGGCGGGAAACACTTTTTCACGGGAACGAGAGCGGAAAAAGCGCAGTCTTAAAGCATTTGTGACAACGCAGACAGAGCTTAAGCTCATGGCTGCCGCCGCGAACATTGGGTTTAAGCGCCAGCCCAAAAACGGATAAAAGATCCCTGCGGCCAGCGGGATGCCAATGATGTTGTAGATGAAAGCCCAGAAAAGGTTTTCTTTAATATTCCGGATAGTGGCTTTGCTGAGTTCCACCGCGGCTACGGCGTCCATTAAATCACTCTTAATCAGGACAATATCGGCGGCTTCAATGGCGATATCGGTTCCGGCTCCGATGGCGATCCCTACATCCGCCCTGGCGAGAGCGGGCGCATCATTGATGCCGTCACCAACCATAGCAACCTTACGTCCTTCCTGCTGAAGCCGTTGGATTTCTTTTTCTTTATCCTGTGGCAAAACCTCTGCAATGGCGTCGTTAATTCCAAGTTTTTGCTGAATTGCTGACGCTGTCCTTTGGTTATCCCCTGTCAGCATAACGACCTGGATTCCCATTGCTTCAAAGGCCCGGATAGCGGCTTCACTGGTCGGTTTGATCACGTCAGCCGCTGCGATGATTCCCAGAAGATCTGACTTGTCTGCAAAATAGAGGGGTGTTTTCCCTTCGTCAGCCAAATGTTCCGCATCTGAGAGAGCCTCTTGGGTGGAGATTCCTTTTTGTTCCATCAGCCGTAGGTTCCCTGCGTAATAGGTTGTTCCGTCCAGAACAGCTGAAATCCCGAACCCGGAAATTGCTTCAAACTGTTCAGCCATCCGAATGGCAACGCCATCTTTTTCCGCCTGTTCCAGAACAGCGGCGGCAAGGGGATGCTCCGATGGTTTTTCCAGCGCGGCGGCGATGGAAAGAAGGTCTGTTTTACTCTTTGCGTGGTAACAGATGATATCGGTTACCTGAGGCTTTCCCTCTGTAATTGTACCGGTTTTATCAAGAACGACGGTGTCGATGGTATGGACGGTTTCAAGGGCTTCTGCCGATTTAATCAGGATCCCGTTTTCGGCCCCTTTTCCTGTTCCGACCATGATCGCGGTGGGGGTGGCGAGACCGAGGGCGCAGGGACAGGAAATAACCAGGACTGAAATTGCCATGGAAAGGGCAAATTCAAAACTCTGTCCAAGGAGTAGCCAGACAATAGCGCTTAAAAAGGCGATTCCCATAACGGTTGGGACAAAAATTCGGCTTACACGGTCAGCCAACTTGGCGATTGGCGCTTTAGAAGAGCTTGCGTCTTCCACCAGCCGTATAATTTGGGCGAGGGTCGTGTCATCTCCGACCCGGGACGCTTCAAACCGAAAATATCCGGCCTTATTAATAGAAGCGGCCATTACTTTGTCTCCTGGCATTTTTTCCACCGGAATTGGCTCGCCGGTTAAAGCGGATTCGTCTACCGCTGAGCTGCCTTCGATCACGATGCCATCGACAGGGATTGAGGCCCCCGGTTTGACAGCGAGCAGATCACCAATCTGCACCTGCTCAACCGGTAGTTCAACTTCTTCGCCGTTTTTTATCACTAATGCCGTTTTGGGAGTAAGATCGATTAGTTTGGCAATTGCCTGAGAAGTTTTTCCTTTAGAGCGAGTTTCCAAAAATTTTCCCACAGTGATTAAAGTGAGAATCATTCCTGACGATTCGAAATAAAGATCCATGCTGTATTGGGAAACAAGAGGATTGATACCATGCCCCAATCCATACCCGATTTGATAGATGGCGAATATTCCGTAGATCAGCGCCGCTCCTGAACCGATCGCGATCAGGGAATCCATATTCGGCGAGCCTTTAAAAAGAGATTTTATTCCCCGGGTAAAATAGGTATAATTGATGAACACAATCGGGAGAACTAATAAAAATTGGGTAAAGGCAAAGGCGAGGGCGTTTTCGTTTCCGTGGAAGAAGGAGGGAAGCGGCGCGCCCATCATGTGACCCATGGAAATATAAAACAACGGAATTAAAAAAATAATGGAAACCACAAGCCGCCGTTTCATCGAGCGAAGTTCAGCCTTCATCAAATCCGGCGGTGATTTTTCTGTTTTTCCGCCAGTGGAGACAGCATTGGCCAAACGGTGCGGAGAGGCGCGATATCCCGCGTGCTCCACCGCTTTGAGAATTTCTTCCTCTCTGGTTTGGCCTGGCTCAAAGCGAACCGTCATATTATTGGCCAGAAGGTTGACCTGAACCTCGTCTACCCCGTTTACCTTTTTTACGGCGCGTTCCACCGCTGCGGAACAGGCGGAGCAGGTCATACCGAAAACATCGAACTTTTCCGTCGCGTCCGGAGAAACTTTATTTGAAATGTTGTTTTCAGACATGATATCATCCTTTCTACACCCCCACCCGGTGGGGGTGTACTTTTATTATAATCCTTAAAATTGAATTGTCAATAAATTACACAAAATTAG
>CAUABB010000120.1 GCA_958427155.1 uncultured Oscillospiraceae bacterium
GCCAACTCTTTTAACCTTCGAAAAACCGCCTGCCAAGGCGGTTTTTTCGTTTACAGGGAATGAGATTACGCGCAGAAAAAAAGGATCTCAAGAGGATCCTTGCATGTCTTACCTCCCCCTAACGATAAAGCAAGCCATCAAGTTCATGAATGAACATATTCCTATCCTTCTCTCAAAAAATAAGAAATAATTAATCCTTGTTGATGGGTTTTACACTTTCTTTGTTGGCCGCATGCGATGCCTCAACCCTACCAAACATATAACCTAGGGATAATGTTATTATTGGCGTAAAAACAGCCCATGATTCTTTTATATTATTAAGAATATTGACACCTTTATTGTTAAAGATATCAACAATAACAAGTGCAGATATTAAACATGCATACATAGTCAATGTAAATGTTATGACAAACCAAACAACACTACTTTTTGCATCATCACCAGTCCCTATCTTATCTGA
Organism: uncultured Oscillospiraceae bacterium; assembly: GCA_958427155.1. Lineage (GTDB taxonomy): Bacteria > Bacillota > Clostridia > Oscillospirales > Ruminococcaceae > Metaruminococcus_A. The sequence continues at coordinate 461 of CAUABB010000120.1, forward strand.
GTATTTCTCCACCCGATTATTTATTAAAGAATAATTTGGATTTGGATTATAAGAGGCCGAACTACCAGAGGTAGATCCACCTTGAGAAATTGGATTAAAGTCATTCATTACTTATCCCTCAAGAAGTTAATACTAATCCATCTCGACTCAGAATTAAAAAGATTTGTTCTAAAATTAAAATAATGCTTTTTATTATTTTTTGTAAAGATAAACTGAGGCTCTGAAGCCAATCCTTCTTCTCTTGGACTATACATTTTGAAATTATAACAAGAGATTGTCATCCCCAATCCATCATCATCGACTGTAGATTTAACAAGCCTATTGCCATTATCACCTGTATCTTCAGAAATAAAAACAACTGTAATTCTTGCTTCATTATCAAAATTAAAAACCAATTTTCCATTAGGATTCATAGTCAGAGAACTAGAATATACCAGCACTTTTCCATCAACTTCAGCTTCAATTTTCATATTATCTCATCTTATAAACAATAATAACCAACACAGAAAAAACCAAAACAATAAACCCAGGCATTACAACAACCCGATGAAGTTTATGTAAAAACATTGACTTAATTAGACCATGCATAACATGCTTTAAAAGCAGAAATAAGATCACAAGAAGTATAATTATTATCAATGTTAAAAAAACCACCGAATAATTCACTTATCCCCCCACTCTCCTTTGCCTCATCAATAAAAAACAGAACAATTATACATCAAAACAAACAGTTACATCCCCTTCACTCCAATACTTTTAACATAATCCCTTAATTGTACGCACCACTGAAACGCGCTGAACGCGATTCTGACGCAGACACCGCAAAAAGAGATGTTTTACCCCGGAAAAACAGGAAGGATGCGTCAGGATCGTTTTCAGCTCGCTGCATAGCTATGCATGAAAGCGAATGGTGATCACTTTGGGAGCTTACGGTGTTCATACCGTCTGTTTTCGACAGTTTTCTCTCCGGGAAGCTAATCTGCCATAAGCCTGGATAACAGGGCACGGTGATACTCCGTAATAGCGATCAGCACCTCCGCATATTCCCTGTCCCCGACACGCTTGCCGTCGATAAAGAGTTTTTTCTGTAACGCCCCCAGTCTCATAACTTCTTTCAGTACCCGATCATCAGTCAGTGAGTTAACTTTCTTACCGAGAGCTGCCGCCCGTAAAAAACCGGAAACGGTCTTGCCGCATTCAGCAGCCCTTTTTCTGATTTCCTGGTCTTCTTCTGCCGTCAGACGAACAGGGCGACTGATAGCCCGCCTGCGCGTATTACTTCCACTTCGTTTTGTCATAAAACATGGCTCCGTATCTGACATGGGTGTCGGGGCAAAGCCCTGACCAGGGTAATTGTAATAGCGTGCATGCATGCGCGGTATAACAATTACACATCCTGTCCTGTCAGCAAGTTCGAATTACCGACAAAGACACGGCAGTTTTTTGGCAGTGACAGTATTGTCAGGCAGAAATACCCGTCAAAGCGTCAGACGGCAGAATACCGGCGGTAAAACAGTCGAAAAGTGGTACGCGATATAATCACACAACGCAGATGACAGACAGAACGGAGAAAACGAAAAGATGAACAAGCAGCAGCAAGCCGTACTCAACATGGCAGGATTCATAAAAAGCCAGAGCCTGACGCTGCTCGAAAAACTGGACGCACTTGATGCTGACGAACAGGCAGCCATGTGTGAGAAGCTGCACGAACTCGCGGAAGAACTTCAGAACAGCATACAGACACGCTTTGAAGCGGAAAATCGCACCGGGATATAACGCATCCGGACAGGATGCAGAACGGCATAGAGGAGCGTAAGGAGAAAATGTCACATAAGGCGCTCTTCCGCTTCCTCGCTCACTGACTCGCTACGCTCGGTCGTTCGACTGCGGCGAGCGGTGTCAGCTCACTCAAAGGCGGTAATACGGTTATCCACAGAATCAGGGGATAAAGCCGGAAAGAACATGTGAGCAAAAGACAAAGGCCCAGAAGAAGGGCGAGCAGGAGGCGTTTTTCCATAGGCTCCGCCCCCCTGACGAGCATCACAAAAACCGACGCTCAAGTCAGAGGTGGCGAAACCCGACAGGACTATAAAGATACCAGGCGTTTCCCCCTGGAAGCTCCCTCGTGCGCTCTCCTGTTCCGACCCTGCCGCTTACCGGATACCTGTCCGCCTTTCTCCCTTCGGGAAGCGTGGCGCTTTCTCATAGCTCACGCTGTTGGTATCTCGGCCCGGTGTAGGTCGTTCGCTCCAAGCTGGACTGTATGCACGAACCCCCCGTTCAGTCCGACCGCTGCGCCTTATCCGGTAACTATCGACTTGAATCCAAACCGAGAAGACACGACTTATCGCCACTGGCAGCAGCCACTGGTAACCGAATTAGAGGAGTTAGCCTTGAAGTCATGCGCCTGTTAAGGCTAAACTGAAAGAACAAGTTTTGGTGACTGCGCTCCTCCAAGCCAGTTACCTCGGCTCAAAGAGTTGGTAGCTCTGAGAACCTTCGAAAAACCGCCCTGCAAGGCGGTTTTTTCGTTTACACAGCAAGAGATTACGACGAGATAGAAAGGATCTCAAGTTCTCATATCATAAAAACAAGCTGACACATCCACGATGTTATACCTTTTGAATCGCTACAGCTTTAAACCCTTTATCTGTTTTTTCTAATTTAAACCTAACTAAAATACCTTTACATATATCGACATCATGCCCTAAAAACAAAAAATCATCATACCGAAAGAAAACATCACGTCCACGCTCACGCCTTATAAAGCCATACCCTTTAACATGGTCATAAAAATTAACAAATCCATTTTCCATATAATCACCTATCTGGAAGTAATGCCACAAGCTTACGTCTATATAGTTTTGCAAGATTCTTATTAGTCCGCCCTACTATATCAAAATCATAGAGCATCCTATCTATTTTCCTTATCTGATCATCAGTTAAAGGCGGCGTAAATTTATTTAGATAATGCTTAGCCATCAACTTTAATTTAGATATCTTGTAATCATCATAAACTGGCATTATCTCAGAAAGAATCGCCCTCAATTCAACCGCCTGGACATGCCCAAGCCTCGACATTTGAGCAACCTTGCCAGAGCATCTATTCCATAAATCATGGTACTCTTTCGTATGACGTTCATAAGCACCTTGTTTTTTACATATATAAACTAAGTACCTGATATAACGTCTATTTTCTTTTGTTAACTTAGGAACGCCATGCTTTACCCACAACCCAGTGACACTAAGTTTAGAAGACGAATCTTTTGAGTGCTCTATCGTTGTCTTACTTTCATTTATTGAAAGTCTGTACTGATTCACCATTCCGTGAACGAGTTTTATTACTTTTGTTTTTTCCTCTGATGAAAGATCCTTATCAGAGGATATAGTAATATCATCTAAAAGCCTTGAATATGAAAGCCCCATAGACTTCAATCTATTATAGAGATTATACTCACTATTAAAAAATAAAAGATTTGCAATATAACTAGAACAGCACCCACCCTGAGGAACCTTATTATTCAACGTCACAAGTTCCGTTAAGCACAAAGAAACCTCAGGAGAAAAACGCATTAAATTTTTAAAAATAGAACAAACATCTTTTTTACTAATGCTGGGATAAAAATTGGTGATATCAAGACATATAACTGTTCTTTTCCTAGTATGAACAGCGGCATTAGATATATAATCGCGACCACTTAACGCCCCATGCAAATAATGAGGGTAATCAATTTTCTCAAAAATTTCTTTATTTATTTTTTTTTGAATTCCTTTCAAAGATCTCTTGGGTTCAAAAATTTGCCTTTCTTTTTTATTCTTCCCTGTTTCAACCTTAAACTGCTTGTACGACATCGATACAGACTTGACTATCCAGTCCAATCTTTTTCTTTCTATGCCTAACATCGCAGATAAAGAATCCAAAGATGCAACAGGAGTTCCATTAAACCTGGGTTTATTCATGATGTTTGAGTTAAAAGTCGATTAGTTAAAAAGTTTCGATACGTAATCTATTACTTTAAACATAATCAAGCACATAGAAAACAAAAACTGTGTTTTTTTCAGTGCCTCCAGAGAGCCAACCTCTCTTTTTTTCTTCATCTGACCGTCTCCAGAACAAGATGAAGAGCTCTTGGTTACGTTAATGTTGATGTTGATAATAAACATGATGCAACTCCTATTGGTTATGAAATTTTGCCAGACCAGTAGGAAAGCAAGGAAAAACTCTATTGGCTCTTTGGGACTTTTAACTCACATTGCCAGACAATCGTCGCTATTCTTTTAGTGCTGATACACGCTCAGGGGCGTTCTCACCATTAATTAGCGGCCAGGCCGGTCATGATCTCATGCGAGATCGCCTTAAAAACAAGGCATCGGTTTCCTTGCGCAACATACACGTAACCATTTGTTAAAGAGCGAGAGCCAGGCGTGGTTCGCCCGCTTCGCTGATTATTATAAAGTTTTTTATCTTTCTGTCACCAACAAGAAAGCGCCTTATCCTGCCAGCGATAGGCTAAAAGGTATGCAGCATGAGATTCAAATCAACTCAGCTACAAAGGCCATAACAACAATCCCAACCTCAGCATCGGCACTCAGGATAATTTTTGAACTAGCATCTCTTAAAATCTTGCCATCAAAAGTCGCTATTTTTCTCGAAAAGGCATCTCTTAAGGTTTTACCGTCAAACCGAGCAATAGTTTTTAAGTCATTGTTTTTATTGAAAAATTCATTTATCACCAATAGTAATTTAACCAATTGTATTTACCATAATCCCTTAATTGTACGCACCACTGAAACGCGCTGAACGCGATTCTGACGCA
>CAUABB010000121.1 GCA_958427155.1 uncultured Oscillospiraceae bacterium
ACGACAAAAACGAAACGGCATATAGAAGTGAATTACATCTGCATCCTTAAATGCCTCATAATATGCACGATCATCAGGTTTTGCAAATTTCATGCCCTGTGATTCAATCAGCTTTTCAAAAAAGGGAATCTTATGGCTAGGTGCACAAATTTTATGTGGCGCAGGTTCTCCTCCAGCCAAAATTGTTACGCAGTGCCCAAGTTTTCTAAGCTCATGGGCATATCTTCTGGCCGTTACAGTTGTTCCATTGTTTCCGTCATCAAACTGGTCTACAACCAGAACAATATTCACCTTGAACCACCCTCCTTTACTACCAGACACTGCAGACGCCTTTTTCTATCTTTTTTTATTGCTGTTTCGGCGTTTATTCAAATGCTCCTGCATTTCCTGCAGCGCTTCCTGAAACCGAAATGACTTCATATTTGGAAACGCCTTGAACAATCGGCCACGAACTGAAGAAAACCGCTCTTCTCCAATTCGACGCACCTCGGAACGAATTGCTGCAAGCTGTTCAAGTTCAAGCTGACGCCTGCCCGCTTCCTGATTGATCCGTATCAAAGCCACTACCGAAATGGCTAGATCTACAATAAAATACAATGTCAAAACCACAATTAATAGAATTCCAAGCCATTCTGGCATCAAAGTAAAAAAACGTAAAACTTCAGGATGGATGATCTTTACCACCAAAACGGAAAGGAGACCAAAAAGCAAGGAATTGCGCAGACAAACTCTACCATTCAAATTCCATTTTCTCCCTGAATAATCCCAGAGTGACAGATGGAACAGCTTCTCTAGAAGAAAGCTCGTAACATATTCTACCGCACTGGTCACCACAACACTTAACAGGAACAGCGCCAACAGATCATCTGCATAGCGCCCAAACAAATTCAAAATCAACAGAGCGCCAAAACCATAAATTGGGCAAAACGGTCCATTTAAAAAACCACGGTTAATAAATTTCCGTTGGGCAATAGAACAAAAAATCGTTTCACAAAACCAACCCAAAAAACTATAAAGGACAAAACATCCAAACTGTGTAAAAAAAACAACCATGTTTTATCCCCCATTAGTTTAAAACCGCACTTTATCCTTTTTCTCCCAAGCTTTAGCAGAATAAACCAAACATTTCTGACAATAGTATCTTTTCGCTTATCGAATAAAAGCTCAATTAATTTTCTGAGGCTTTCGCTTCTTTTTTCTCTTTTCTTCGCTTGACGAAAGCAATGATCCTACGAATGATATTGACCAACAACGGAACCAAAGTGGCAGCGATAATAACAAACGCCGCGCCATTGAGCCAGGTAAGCTTTGTTATATCCACCTCAAACAGATAGAGGACAGAGAGAGCGACTAAACCAATAAAAACCCAAGATTCCCTCACAGAATCCTTTGATGTATTTTTCATATGACCCCCTCCAATCGTAATATCTAATTTTATCACAAAAAGCGACACAAAAATATCAATATTTATTTATAAATATTAAAATTTATTGAATTTTATTTTCTTTTATGATATTGTTGCCTATATGAGGTGATATTATGGCAGAAGTTTTCTCTCTTTTTAAAACGGGTACTAAATTACTAAATCTGTTCTATGACTATAATCGAGTTCCTATACGATTAACAGACAGCGCGCTTCACATCCTTTATTGCAGTGCTATGTCATTCGAGATCATTGACTTGAAAGAAGCTGTTTATCAACCGTTTTTCTGTTCGAAAGATTCATTCCCCATTTTGCACAGTTTAAATTCACTAGAACTGATGGCATGTTTTCCTTTTGAGTATCAAAAAATTCAATATTACTTGGTTATTGGTCCGGTACTACTAAGTCCATCTTACTCAGAGGAAACATTTCAGTCTCTTCGCTTTTTCCCAAATTTGGAGAAGGAAGAACTAAAAAAACTGATCCACTGCACACCTGTTGTTGGGATCGACTCCTTTACAGGACTTGTACGGTTACTTTATACCATTTTTACTGGAACAGAAATTTCTTCCATGGAGTTAGTCGAACGCAATACAGGAATTAACTCTTTCAGCAGCATTTCCCGTGCGTTGAGCGACTCGGTTTTTGAGCAAAGAGAAAACGCTACCGATCATACTGTGTATGCACAGGAACTTTTTTTGCTTAATTCCGTCAAAACCGGAGACATGGAGAGTCTGGAATATTTATCTGAAACCATTCTCCTGCAAAATAATACTCGTCTTTCAGGCGATCCTCTTCGTCAGGCAATCTATCAGTTTATCAGTTCTATTACTATGGTCACAAAAACTGCCATAGAGGGAGGTCTGGATAAAGAACTGGCCTTTAATATGTATGAGATTTATATCCAGAAAGCAGATCAATGTAAGACTCCTTTGGAAATTTCGCTTCTTTTTTACGCGGCAGTTACCGACTTTATCTCTCATATTCGCAGTATACAGAGTAAAAATAGCTATTCCAACCATGTTATTTTGTGTCTGGATTATATATCCCGGCACCTTCACGAATCAATTACCCTGGATGATCTTTCTACAGAAACCGGACTAAGTAGCGCTTATCTCTCCGTTCTGTTTAAAAAAGAGACGGGACTCCCTCTCTCTGATTTTATTCAGCTGCAGAGGATTGAAGAAGCAAAAAATCTTTTGCGCTTCTCAGAATACAGGATTGCTGAAATCAGCTCCTACCTTACGTTCAGTTCTCAAAGCTATTTTACCAGTGTTTTTAAACGCCATACGGGAATGACGCCTAAAAAATACCGAAAAACTTATTACCGAAAAAGCTGGTAACTTTCGAAAACAAGGTGTTCATATGATGCAGGAAGCCATGTAACATGTAATATGACAAAAGGCGCGGAAATTCCGCGCCTTTTGAATTTTAACTTATTCGCGAATCAAATTTAAAACTTCCGCGCCTTCTTTTACAAAAAGAGGTATAGTTTCAAGCGGAGCGTCAACCGTTACAGTCTGTCCACCTTCATATACTTTTCCGGTTTCTACTTCAACCCATTTTATTCCCGACGGCAGATAAACGTCTTTTGTACGGTCTCCTGCATTGAGAACCGGGGCAACCAGAATGTCAGAGCCGAAGAGATACTCCTCGCTGATCTCCCATGCGGCCTGATCAGCTGAGAAATCATAAAAAATCGGACGGATAACCGGCGTTCCTTTTTCATGAGCTGCCTTCATTGCCTGCGCGATATACGGCTTGAGACGATACCGCATCCGGATATATTTCGTCATACTCTTTTCCGCTTCCGGTCCATAGCTCCATACTTCATTATCCGCACCGGTTTGTGGGCAGAATCCGCCGCCAGACGCCTTGAGCATCGGCTTATCGTGCGGGTCACGGTCACCGTGAAGACGCATGACCGGACAGAACGCCCCAAACTGGAACCAGCGGGTAATCAGTTCCCGGAAATTCTCGTCATGAATATTTCCGCCGTGGAACCCGCCGATATCGGCAGTCCACCAAGTAATTCCGGCCAATCCCATATTGAGCCCCGCCATCAACTGATAACGGAATGCCTCAAAGGTGGAAGGAACATCCCCCGACCAGGCCAAAGCACCATATTTCTGAGAACCAGCCCAAGCACAACGGATCAAATTGATAATTTCTTCTCGGCCTTCGGCTTTCATTCCGTCATAAAACGCCTTTGCATAACCAACGGGATAGGAATTGGCTACTTCCAAAGCAGCGCCTTTATGATAACGATAGTTCTCAAAATCAACAGCCGTGTACTCCGGTTCAGCCTCGTCCAGCCAAAAGAGAGTAACCCCTCTGTCTAAGTAATTTTTCTTACAGGTCTTCCAGATGAACTTCTGCGCTTCTGGATTTGTAGCGTCAAAAAAGCCTTCTGCTCCAAAACAATCCATTGTAAAATTGATCCCGTGATCAACTCGAACAAGTAGATCATGGTCTTTCATATAGTCATAGTTTTCACTCGCTTTATCAACCGTAGGCCAAACTGACGTCATCAGTTTCATTCCCATGGAATCTAACTCCTTGATCATCCCTTCCGGATCGGGCCAAAACGCAGAGTCAAATTTCCAATCTCCCTGATTTGGCCAGTGGAAGAAGTCGACAACAATAACGTCAACCGGAATGCCGCGCTTATGATACTCTCTAGCAACTTCAAGCAGCTCCTCCTGCGTCTGATAACGCAGCTTGCACTGCCAGAATCCCATTCCATAATCCGGCATCATTGGAACCGTTCCGGTTACTTTTGCATAATTTTCTTCAATTTCTGACGGAGTATCCCCTGCGGTAATCCAATAGTCAAACTGTTTAGAGGATTTTACTTTCCATTCGGTCACATTTTTGCCGAACGTTACTGTTCCAACGGCGGGATTATTCCAGAGGAAACCATACCCCTTGTTGGAAATATAAAATGGTACACTTGCCTGTGTATTGCGGTGGGCAAGTTCCAAAATACATCCCTTTTGGTTTAAATACGGATGCTGATACTGCCCCATCCCAAAAATTTTCTCCTCCGGGTCAGCGTCAAAACTCATAGTCAGTTCAAAATTATCGCTTGGGGTTCCTTTATATTCGCGGGCTGGACGTTTAATATTGGTAATGGTGTTTAAATATTTAGAATAATCCACCCCATGAGACCAGGTACGGTAATACTCGTTAAGAATCAGTTCTCCCTTCTGGTTAAAAAACTGAATTCTCCCGTATTCGGTTACCTCTGCCGTAATCTTACCATTCTTTATAACTGCCCCACCATCTTCAGTCAGGGTGATCTGCGCTTCAGCATTTACTGGCATCGTCAGCGCCCAGTCCTCTTTCGTAAAAAAGTTATTCTGGGTTGCCCGCACTCTGAACGCGTTTTCCCCCCAAGGCATAATCCAAAGAGTTTCATAGCCCCTCTTAAATAGCAGGGAACCATTTTCCACCTTGAAAAATTTGTCCATCTTTCTTCCTCCTGTTTCCGGCATCCAGCCAGTTTTGTCACCTGTATTATAAATCAGCTATTGCAAATACAAAATAAACATTTATAATATTATTTATACAAAATGAAACAACCTTATTCTATTTTTAAACTATAACCGCTAAAATACTAAACTGTGATCTGTTTTAAAGCTATACTGTTTATCCACATTGACTATCTAAAAGGAGCTTTTTAAATGGAATACTGCCTGAGTCTATCGCGTCTTTCTTCTGTACTGATGGCAGGCCACTCTGTCTGTCCGGAAGGTTGGAGCTTAACGGGACGTATCTTGGAAGAAACTGAAATTATCGTAGTTTATGAAGGGATGCTCCGCTGTGTGGTAGGCG
>CAUABB010000122.1 GCA_958427155.1 uncultured Oscillospiraceae bacterium
TGGCAAGATCTTTAGAGGCGCTGATCCGCACGCCGGGAAAGTATTCAAAGGTGGAATTTGCCACATAGAAGGTATCTTCCACGCAGATCATACAAGGATCTGCGTGGAAGCCTGTCAAAACTGGATTCTGAATCATAATTTAAACTTCTTTAGTCCAACACTTCATAGGTGAAGCTGTGGAAATCGATGAAAGAGCTCTCGTTGTATTCAAGATCGCTCGCGTACATACCGATAAATGCGCCGGTGAAACCGGTGTTAAAATCATCAGACAGCACGGTGGTGTCAATGTCATAGTCGATTTCTGTGAAATCCTTTCCGTCGAAAGAATAAGAGAAACGCGCAGTCTCTTTGTGAGCGGTGACACGAAGCCATACTTTCTTGACGTCTTTCGGAATCTCAATCTCTTTGCCATCAAGCGGATAAGAGTAATCCCGCTGTTTAAACGCCATAATCGCAATGGTCTGGCAGTCTTTTTCCTCGTCGTACGCAACTTTTAACAGATACTGGCTGAGCTCATCGTAACGGTAAAGCAAACCGCCGAATTTCTTAAAGTGCTTGTTCGGGTTGACAAGAGAGGTGGTCGCCTGGAAATTCATATGCATCTGACGGCGCACAAACATGTTCTGCCGTTGGTTGGAGTAAAGCGATTCCCCGCCGTAAATCCGCAGGACGTTGTCTGGACCAACCTGATGTTTCGCCGGACCGCGCAAGGAGTTAAATTCACGGTAGAATTCGTCGGTACCAAAGGTGTAGTCGTAGAACTTCTTCTCGTGCTTTTCACCGTAGCCCTCAAACTCAAAGTCGGGAACGACAGTGCCGTTTTTCAGATAAGGCCAGTCGTTCTTCCAAACCATCTCATTGATGGAGGTTTCACGGCCGAGAACGCAGCGTTTGTTGTAATAAGGACGGGAGGAGAGGAAAGCGGTAAACCATCTGCCGTCGGGTCCCTGACACCAGCTGGCGTGACCGCATTTTTGAATTGGGCAGTCTGGGGCGTCTTTGGTGGTAACAAGGAAAGTATTTGGATGAAGCTCGTAGGGACCATAAACATTTCTAGAACGCGCTACTGTGGCAGCATGGGTATAAAATGTTCCGCCTTCAGCGACCAGCATATAGTACCAGCCGTCTTTTTTGTAGATGTGCGGTCCTTCCACCCACTTGTGGTCAGAGCCTTTAAAAACCTTAACCGGTTCAGAGATCGGTTTCAGGGTAACGGGGTCAAGTTCTGTTACCAGAATACCGGAGAAAGTGTCCGGATTGGGCTTTCTAAAATCCCACTCCATGTTGACAAAGTATTTCCGTCCGTCGTCATCGTGGAAGAGGGAAGGATCGAATCCGGAAGAATTGATATAGACCGGTTCACTCCAAGGGCCTTTAATGTCCCGCGCGGTGGTGATGTAGTTGTGGGTATCTTTAAACGGCAAATGCTTCCAAGCTTTAACATCAGTAAATACAAGATAAAACATGTCGTTATGATATGTAAGACAAGGGGCCCAGATACCCGCAGATTCTACATTACCGCGCATATTAAGGTAATCGGTACGGTCAAGCGGAGTTGCGACGCATTCCCAGTTGGCAAGATCTTTAGAGGCGCTGATCCGCACGCCGGGAAAGTATTCAAAGGTGGAGTTGGCAACATAAAACGTGCCGTCGACGCAAATCATGGAAGGATCTGCGTGGAAGCCTGTCAAAACTGGATTCTGAATCATAAGTCATGGTTCCTTTCTGCTTTTCTTATTTAATAATTTTTTATAAAACCCGCTTTTCCCATTTAGCCGGGAACACGGTTTTATTGTACCATAGCCCAAAACGAAATTCAAATTTTTATTGGTAAAATCACCAAAGGGACAGAAAAAAATAAACCAAAATAGTGACGAAATTCCTACGATTGGTTTGTATTATACACCACTGATATAAAAATTTCAACCTTTAAATGTGAAAGGAAAAATGAAAAAGAACGAAGGTGAAAGGGTGGGTTACCTTGATTTTCCTCTGAAACCTCATTATAATAAAAATACTGATTAAAAAGGATGATGAACATGAAGGTTTTGCTATATACGGAAGGATTAAAATATGTTGGAAAATCCGGGCTTGGTAGAGCGATTAAACATCAGATGCGAGCGCTGGAATTGGCTGGCGTAGAATACACGCTGGATCCGAAAGACAGCTACGATATCGCTCACATTAATTCTTACGGGCTAAAGTCGCGCAAACTTGCTAAAAGAACACATAAGCTGGGGAAAAAAGTGGTTTATCACGCCCATTCTACTGAAGAGGATTTTCGCAATTCTTTCATTCTTTCAAATCAGATTGCGCCTTTGTTTAAAAAGTGGCTGGTCAGCTCTTACCAGCTTGGAGATCATATTGTTACGCCAACGCCCTATTCCAAAAGACTTTTGGAGGGATATGGGATTAAAAAACCGATCACCGCGGTTTCGAATGGTATTGATCTTGCTTTTTATGAGCGTCCCGAAGGGGAGGATGGTTCTACCTTTCGTAAAACCTTCGGCTATTCCAAAGAAGACAAAGTGGTTATGGCAGTTGGGCTGTATATTGAACGAAAGGGAATTCTGGATTTTGTAGAGCTTGCTCGTCGGATGCCGGAATATCAGTTTATCTGGTTTGGATATACCGATCCCAAGCTGATTCCCCAGAAAATTAGAGACGCGCTGAAAACAAAACTTCCAAATTTAAAATTTCCAGGTTATGTTGAGCCGGAGATTCTTCGTACTGCCTATTACGGAGCCGACCTTTTTGTGTTTCCAACTTATGAAGAGACAGAAGGGATTGTCCTGCTGGAAGCACTTGCTGCACAACAGAAAGTGCTGATCCGTGATATTCCAATTTATTCCGACTGGTTTAAAGATGGGGAGACGGTTTATAAGGCATCCACTATTGATGGATTCGAGGAAAAAATCCGCGGGATTTTAGAGGGAACGCTGCCCGACCTGTCCGGCGCAGGGTACGAGCTTGCAAAGGAAAAAGATCTGCGGAGTATTGGGAAAGAACTCCGGAAAATTTACGAAACAGTGTTGGGAGAGTAACTCTTTTTTCGGGTTCTGCCCACTTGGTTAAAAAGAGATAAAACAACAGGTTTTTTCTTTCATGACAATGCTTCCTTATATTTGGCAATACCAAATATATCAAGTTTATATTGACATAAAATATAGGCAAAAAGGGGGGGGCAGGCAATGAATACCAGAAGATTAACGCTGGGCGATAGAAATATGGTTGGCACCAAAGTCACAGAAGCTAGAAATAAGCTTGGAATGAAACAGGTTGAATTGCTTGTCAAACTCTAGACAAAAGGGATAGAAATTAGTTTTCCTGCCTTATCGCTGTTGAAGGGGTAGAAACGTCCGGTTTCCGACTATGAATTAGATGCATTGGCGGATATTTTACATGTTACAGTTGATTGGCTTTTAGGAAGAGAATAAAAACGCGCTGATGACAACAGCGCGTTTTTTCTTTTTCTTGACTTTACCGCTTCAAAGTGCTATAATTGCATTACATTGTACGATTGTATACAATAATGCAAATTTGAACGAGGTGAGACCTGTGATTGAAATCAACCCTAAATCCAACCTGCTGGAGGAAAAGACATATCGTTATACTCTTCAGGATGTTCCGGAGCCTCGGTTGTTCCGGGATATGTTTCCTTACCATGAAATTCCCAAAACCCCGTTTAATAATCGCCGTGTCCCGATGAATATGCAGGAGGATATCTGGATTACCGATACCACCTTCCGCGACGGGCAGCAGTCCCGTGCTCCCTATACAGTAAAACAGATGGTAGATCTTTATAAAATGCTCCACCGTCTTGGTGGACCCAACGGAATTATCCGCCAAACGGAATTTTTTGTTTACAGCGAAAAGGACCGTGAGGCTCTTTATCGCTGCATGGAACTTGGCTATCAGTTTCCGGAGATCACAACTTGGATTCGGGCGAGTAAAGAGGATTTTAAACTGGTAAAGGATATTGGAATTAAAGAAACGGGAATTCTTGTGTCCTGTTCAGATTATCATATTTTCAATAAACTGAAAATGAGCCGTCGTCAGGCGATGGATCATTATCTTTCTGTAGTAGCTGACGCCATCGATGCTGGATTGCGTCCACGCTGCCATTTTGAAGATATTACCCGAGCGGATTTTTACGGTTTTGTGGTGCCTTTTACCAATGCCCTGATGGAAATGTCACAGAAGACAGGAGTACCGGTGAAGATTCGCGCCTGTGATACAATGGGATACGGCGTTCCTTACACCGGTGTTTCCCTGCCTAGGAGTGTACCGGGGATTATTTATGGACTTCAACATTATTCGGAAGTCCCTCCTGAAATGTTGGAGTGGCATGGACATAACGATTTTTACATGGGAGTTGCCAATGCTGCAACTGCATGGCTTTTTGGTTCCTGTGCAGTTAACTGTTCTCTTTTTGGAATTGGAGAGCGTACCGGTAACGTTCCATTGGAGGCAATGGCGATTCAATATGCTTCTCTTAAAGGGACGATAAATGGAATGGATACAACGGTGATTACTGAACTAGCGGATTATTATCAAAACGAGATTGGTTATGATATTCCGCCGATGACTCCTTTTGTTGGTAGAAATTTTAATGTTACCAGAGCGGGTATCCATGCAGATGGATTGTTGAAAGATCAGGAGATTTACAATATTTTTGATACGGATAAAATTTTGAATCGTCCTGCAATTGTTTCTGTAAGTAATGTATCAGGACTTGCCGGGATTGCGTTTTGGATTAATCAGTTTTACCGTCTGCCTGATGAGGCAAAGGTAGATAAGCGCTCTGAACTTGTCCTTCGTATTAAGGAATGGGTGGATGATGAATATCGAAAAGAACGGCAGACGGTGATTAGCGATGAAGAGCTTGTAGCACTGGTAAAACAATATGCACCGGCGCTTCATGCCCGGTACCACCGTTTCCGCCGTGAAGACTGAGGTGTGGGCAGATGGGAAGGTTGAAAATGCTGGAAACGGGAGGTACAGCTTCCCTTCAGGTTCGAGTCTTTGAAGAGATTGAACGAGCGATTCTATCCGAAGACTTTAAAAGCGGAGAAAGTTTGGCTGAGCTTAAACTTTCATCTGAGCTTGGTGTCAGCCGCACTCCGGTTCGAGAAGCGCTCCGCCAGTTGGAGTTAGAGGGACTTGTCAAGATCATTCCCAATAAAGGCGCTGTTGTCGTTGGA
>CAUABB010000123.1 GCA_958427155.1 uncultured Oscillospiraceae bacterium
ACAGCGGCCAGATTGCCATTCTTCTGGGGCCCAACGGCGCTGGAAAATCCACCACGATTAATCTTTTGGCCCGCTTTTATGAGCCGGATTCTGGAGAAATTCAGGTAGATGGAGAGAATATTTTCGATCTCACCATCGCTTCGCTGCGGGATCACATGAGCATTGTACTACAAGATGTCTTTCTTTTTAATGGAACGATTGCGGAAAATATTGCTTATGGTTTTAAAAATGCAAGGCCGGAGCAGATTGTGGAAGCCGCTAAAATTGCTCGGATTCATGATTTTATCGAGTCTCTTCCGGAAGGGTATAACACCTATATCGGTGAACGGGGGGTGAGACTTTCCGGCGGCCAAAAACAAAGAATTTCAATCGCTCGCGCTGTTTTGAGGAATTCTGAAATTTTGGTTCTGGATGAAGCGACTGCGGCGGTGGATATGGAAACGGAGGCGGAAATTCAAGCTGCGATTCAGAATTTGGTTGGAACCCGTACTGTGATTGTAATTGCACACCGCCTTTCAACCGTTCGCAAAGCGGATAAAATTATTGTCCTTTCGGATGGTGTTATTGCCGAGTCTGGCACTCACGAAGAATTGTTGGCTCAAAGAGGGCTTTATGCGCATCTTTGTGAGTCCAATTTAAAGTAAATTATGTGTTTGACAGAAAAGAGGAAAAAGATGAAACAAACGAAAGTAGCAATCATTGGCCTTGGCGACATCAGCGGAATTTATTTAAAAAATATAACGAGAGTATTTAAAAATCTGGAGTTATACGGCGTTTGTACCCATCGGGTAGAGAAGGCGCGGGAGATCGCGGCGGAATACGGTGCCCAAAAAGTATATGAGACCATGGAGGACGCGTTTTGCGATCCAGAAGTTGAAATTATTGTGAATCTAACTCGTCCGAATGAACATCTTGAAGTAACGGTAAAAGCACTGGAAGCCGGAAAACATGTTTACACGGAAAAGCCGCTTGGCGCAACACTTGAAGAAGGTGAAAAAATTTTAAAATTGGCAGCTGGTAAGGGACTTTTTGTCGCTGGTGCACCAGATACCTTTTTAGGCGCGGGGCTGCAGACCTGCCGGAAGCTAATTGATGACGGATTTATTGGAACTCCCATCGGAGCGTCCGCTTTTATGACCTGCCGTGGCCATGAGCGCTGGCATCCTAACCCGGAGTTTTATTATAAGCATGGCGGCGGGCCTTTAATGGATATTGGACCGTATTATCTTACTGCGCTTGTCAGTTTATTGGGGCAGATTAAAACGGTATCCGGAATGACTAAAATGACATTTCCCAAGCGGGTAATTAAAAGCCAACCCAAATACGGGCAGGTGATTGACGTAGAAGTTCCGACCTATCAAACTGGACTGATGCAGTTTGAGTCAGGCGCGATTGGGAGCATTTTTGTCACCTTTGATGTTTATGCTTCTGAAACTCCTAGAATTGAAATCTATGGTTCAGAAGGTACTCTTTCTGTTCCGGATCCGAATACGTTTGGCGGTCCCGTGCGGCTTTTCCGTCCCGGTTCCGGAGAATTTATGGAAATTCCACTTGTTAAAAGTTACGCGGAAAACAGTCGCGGAATCGGCATTGCCGATATGGCTAATGCCATTCAGGACTCAAGGAAACCGCGTGCGGGGATTGATCTGATGTATCATGTACTGGAAGTAATTGACGCGTTTGAAAAGAGCAGTAGAGAAAAGCGGCATGTTGACATTGTGTCCAAAATAGAGCGACCAACGCCGCTTGAGTATAGCGAAACAGAAGGATTGCTGACAGATTAAAGGAGGAATTTCGATGAATCATCGTTATCTGCGTTTCCCGGGAGGAAAACGAAAAGCGCTTACGCTAAGTTATGATGACGGAGTGGAACAGGATGTTCAGCTGATTAGACTTTTGGAGAAATATGGGGTTAAGTGTACCTTTAACCTGAATTCAGGATGCTATCCGCCGGAGGGGACAACTTATCCGGCCGGGACCATTCATCGTCGGATGCCGGAAAGTTCTGTCAGCACTTTGTATAAAAATTCACTGGCGGAGGTTGCGGGGCATTCCTTTACTCATCCTTTTCTCGACCAACTCGCGCCGTCGCAGGCAATGAAAGAAATCGTCGACGACCGGATTGCGCTTGAAAAGCAGTTTGGAAAAATGGTCAGAGGCTTTGCATATCCGTATGGAACTTATAACGATACTGTTATAGAGCTGCTTCGCGCTGCTGGCTTTGTTTACGCCAGAACGGTGGAATCTCATCATAGCTTTCGGCTGCCGAAAAATTGGCTTCGTTTGGGAGCGACCTGTCATCATGACGATCCCATGCTGATGGAGCTGGCTGAAAAGTTTGTTTCACAAACGCCGGAGCGGGATTCTTGGCTTTTCTATCTCTGGGGGCACAGTTACGAATTTGAACAGCACAATAATTGGAATGTAATAGAAGGATTTCTCAAAGCTGTTTCCGGTAAGGAAGACATTTGGTACGCGACCAATCTGGAAATTTATGACTACTGTAAAGCGTATGAACGGCTTATTGTTTCCGCGGATGGAAAAACAGTTTACAATCCGTCTGTTTGTTCAGTCTGGTGCCAATTTGACGATGAAATTGTTGAGATTGGCGCGGGAAAGACGGTTAGAGCGGATAAATAAAATGTTGCTGGACTTATAAAGGGAGGTTCGTTATGGCGAATGCAGGGGAGCGGTTCATAATAGCTTATCAGCAAGGCGGCGATAGCGATATTTGTATGATGCGGGTGTTAATCGACAGGGCTACCGGAGTGAATTATTTATATCATAAGGTTGGTTATTCCGGCGGCCTGACTGTTTTGCTTGGCAAAGACGGAAAGCCTATTATAACTCCGGTCGGCTGAAATTGAGCTGGAGTTGAAAATTTTATAGGATTAGATACTTGAATTATATCTTTATTTTTGAAGTTGTAGCTTTATTGGAAATACCAGGTTTAGTTAAATTAAAAAGGCCGGCGGATGATCCGCCGGCCTTTTTAGACTGCTTTTTCACTTTTTCTTTTTGGGATCCGTCGTTTCTGTTGTTGAAATATAGCTTCGGTCAACGGTGATAACCGTGTAATAGTTTGGATTGAGTTCCTTTACTTTCCTGTCGATACATTCTCTTAGATCGTCATCGTTCATCTGATAAGAAGGAGGTACGGCAACATCAAAAATCAAGTTGCTGTGGGTATTTCCAGAAACAAACCGAAAATCATGCGTTGAGAGACAAGGATCAATCTCCCTGACAATTTCAGTAATAACAGTTCTTAGTTCATTGGTCAGTGCGTCTCCAACTACAATCGGATCCAGATGAATCACTAAGTGAATATTGAGTTCCCGGGAGAAATCCCGTTCAATATTATCGATCAAGTCATGACTGCTCATAATGTCGTCAGTGTTTGGAACCTCGACATGGACGGAAGCAAAACATTGATCTGGTCCGTAACTGTGAATAACCAGATCGTGGTAACCAATTACACCTTTATAACTTTTAATCTTTTTTCCAATCATTTGAATTAATTTTTGGTCAGGTGCGGCCCCTAAAAGGGGGTTAAGTGTTTCAATAATAGAGCGAATTCCGGAGTAAATAATGAATGCCGCTACCAAAATTCCCATATATGCGTCAATCTGCCAGCCGGTAAAATAGGCAATAAAAAGGGAAAGTAAAACGGCTGAAGTTGTAAAAACGTCGTTCATGCTGTCGGTAGCTGTTGCTGCAAGGGCGGAAGAATTAATTTTTTGAGCGATTGTTTTATAAAACCTTCCCTGCCAAAGCTTAAGAAGAATTGATATGATAAGAATAGCGACGGACAACCAGCTAAATTGCATGGGATCAGGTGACCAAATTTTTTCAACGGAACTTAAAAAAAGCTGAAATCCCAAAAATACGATAATAATTGAAACAATAAACCCCGAAATATATTCACTACGGGCATGTCCGTAGGGGTGCTGATCATCAGCTGGCTTGGAAGACATTTTAAAACCGATCAATGTAATCAGAGAAGAACTGGAATCAGAAAGGTTGTTGACAGCGTCAGCGATAATAGAAATGCTGTTAAACAGAATACCTGCCACTGCCTTTAACAAAAAAAGAAGAAGGTTTGTTGCAATGCCGGTACAGCTTGCAACTTTTCCGTATTGTTGCCGGATGGCAGTGGTCATTTCCGCGCCTTTATCTTTTACAAAAATTTTTAACAGCAATTTAGTCATATTATGCCCCTCCTTTTGAGGATACCAATCTAGAATACTATATTCTTCGTCAGTTTGCAAGTGAAATGAGATAAACGCTTTTTGTTCATGGAAATTCAATTGAATTTTAGTGGGAAGGGAGTATAATAAAGTTAAATAATCATCTAAATTAACACGATAGGAGATTCGAATGAGCAGTTTTGTAGAATTTCAGGAGGTCTATAAGCGGTATCGTGTCGGAGATGTGGAGATTACCGCATCAAACGGAGTTACGTTTGAGATAAAGAAAGGTGAATTTGCGGTTATTGTTGGCGCGAGCGGCGCAGGAAAAACAACAGTTTTAAACCTTCTTGGTGGAATGGACACCTGTGATGAAGGTCATATTTTAGTAGACGGTCAGGACATTAGTGGCTATAACCAGAGGCAGCTTACCTCTTATCGCCGTTTTGATATTGGCTTTGTTTTTCAGTTCTATAATCTGGTTCAAAATTTGACAGCAAAAGAAAATGTAGAGCTTGCCACCCAAATTTGTAAAGATGCGTTGGACGTGGAAGAAACCCTCCGTGAAGTTGGATTGGGGGAGCGGATGGATAACTTCCCATCTCAACTTTCCGGCGGAGAGCAGCAACGAGTCTCGATTGCGCGCGCTCTTGCCAAAAATCCAAAGCTTCTTTTATGCGATGAGCCAACTGGTGCGCTTGATTATAATACAGGAAAAACGATTCTTAAACTTTTGCAAGATACTTGTCGTAAGAACGATATGACGGTCGTGGTGGTTACCCATAATATGGCGATCACTCCGATGGCTGATCGAATTATCCAGATGAAAAACAGCAAAGTCCGGGAGATCATTCTCAATGAACATCCGGTTGATATCGAGGAGATCGAATGGTAGTATGAAATACAAAGCCTTAATAAAGGATACGGCGCGGGAAGTTTGGCGGACCAAAAGTCGCTTTGTTTCTATTTTTGCAATTGTTATGTT
>CAUABB010000124.1 GCA_958427155.1 uncultured Oscillospiraceae bacterium
TGATATCCTGCAAAAATATCCTTATGAAATTTCCGGAGGACAAAAACAACGCACCGCTGTTGCAAGAGCTTTGATCACCAACCCTCGAATTGTTTTGGCCGATGAACCGACCGGTGCCCTTGACTCCAAGGCATCCACCCATCTACTTCAAATGTTCGCCGAGTTTAATGCCGAAGGGCAAACTATTTTTATGGTTACCCACTCCACCATGGCCGCAAGTCATGCAGGTAGGATTCTGTTCATCAAAGACGGAGAAGTCTTCCATCAAATTTATCGCGGACGGATGAGTAACGATGAACTTTACCAAAAAATTTCTGACACCCTGACTGTGCTATCTACGGGAGGTGCCAAAGTTGAATAATTTATTTTATCCTAAACTTGCAGCATCCAACCTACAAAAAAATAGGCGAGCCTACCTTCCTTACATCCTTTCAAGTATCTTTACCATCATCATGTTCTACTCCGTTCTATCCCTTGGACAGAATCCTGGACTCGGAGAACTTCCTGGTGGAGCAAGCGTTCAGATCATGTTTCGGCTGGGCGTCATCATCATCGGAATCTTTGCAACAGCTCTTTTGTTTTACACCAACAGTTTCCTGATTAAAAGGAGAAAAAAAGAACTGGGATTATACAGTATTTTAGGAATGGAAAAAAAGCATATCGCTAAAGTTCTTCTGTTTGAAGTATTGTTTACAGCTCTTATCAGCATTGTTTTCGGGATTCTGGGAGGAATGTTAATTGAAAAGTTGCTTTTTTTATCGTTGTTGGCAATTTTAAAAATTGAAACACCAATTGATTTTACCATTTCACCGGAAGTGATCTCCATCACCTTCATTTTATTTTCTGTAATCTTTCTTCTCACCCTACTCAGCAACTTGTGGCAGATCAAGCTGTCAAACCCGATCAATCTTCTCCGGGGAAAAGAATATGGGGAACGGGAACCTAAAATCAAGTGGATTCTTACCATAATTGGATTTCTTGCGCTGGGGACCGGTTACGGAATTGCTTTTACCGTCCAATCACCGATAGATGCGTTAGGCTTTTTCTTTATCGCGGTACTTGCCGTTATCATTGGTACCTACTGCCTGTTTACTGCCGGAAGTATTGCTGTCCTCAAATTAATGAAAAAAAATAAACGCTTCTATTATAATCCTCATAATTTCATCTCTGTTTCCGGCATGATCTACCGAATGAAGCAGAACGCCATTGGACTTTCCAATATCTGTATCCTTTCCACCATGGTACTCATTACTATTTCCTCCACTGTCTGTCTTTACATCGGCCAGGAAGATATGTTGCAGTATATGTATCCCCATAATTTTTCCGTTGTTCTCAGAAATGTAACTACGGAAAATAATACGGTTACTATCGAAAATCAACGCGCACAGTTTGACAAAATTGTTAAGCAAATAGAAGATCAGTCTTCCATATCAATTGAAGACCGTTTAGAATACCGTTCTGTTTCGGTGAAAATTGGCCGAAAAGGCAACTACTTTTTTACTGGAGACGATGAAGCCTTAAAGGATTTCCCCTATACCGAGCTGATGCTTATTCCATTAGAGGATTACAATAAGATGTCAAAGGCAAACCTTTCTCTGGAAGAAAACGAGATTCTGATTTTTAAAAACTCCGGAATATATGGAGAGGATTCCCTTCAAATTGGATCCTTGACTTTCGATATCTCTCAAGAGCTTGACGTGCTGCCGTTTACCCAAAAGACGGATTACCCAATGTATGATCAATACATTGTAATCGTAAAAGATTTTTCTACCCTCACATCCGTTTTTCAAACACTCTACGGTACAGATAATCCCCAATTTGTGAACGATCTCCTTTATACCTACATTGGTTTTAATATTGTTGGAGAAAATCAGACAGTTACGGACGCCGCCAACGAAATGTATCAACAGGTTCACAATCAAATTCCCTACGCGGGATGCTCTTCTCTGGCCGCAATCCGCGAAGACTGGTACGCCACCTACGGCGGATTCCTTTTCCTAGGGATTTTTTTGGGAACTCTGTTTATGATGGCTGCTGTCTTAATCATTTATTATAAACAAATTTCGGAAGGATATGACGACCACGATCGATTTGAAATTATGCAAAAAGTCGGTCTCAGTAAAAAAGAGGTTAAAAAGACGATACACAAACAGGTTCTTATGGTTTTTTTCTTACCGCTTATCGTCGCTATTATCCATGTAATTGTGGCATTCAATGTTATTAAGCGATTGCTTTTGATTTTCGGTCTGACTAACGTCTGGCTCTTTGCCATCTGCACAGTTGCCACAATTCTGTTCTTTACCATAATATACTTTGTTGTTTACAGTTTAACCGCAAAATCTTATTACAAAATTGTAGAACAAAAATAAAAGGAAGATTATTGATGAAAAAAGGAGTTTATTTTATACTGTTTGTTCTTACCGCTATTGCCGTTATCATCATCTCATTTATTGTGACGTTGTACCGGACAATCTTTCATAAACGCCAGACTTCTCCCATGATATAGACCATTCCCTTAAGAGGGCCAAAAAAGGCTTTGCCATTAACAGCAAAGCCTTTTTTGGCGTTCAAATTTAAGTACTCATTGGTGGGACAGACAAAAAATGTTTTCTTCCTTCATACACTTAGAAAACGGAAGGATGTGTTCACCATGTTTACGATGCTTTTATCATTTATCTGCTCCAATTTGCTTTACTTTGCTCTTCATGTAGAAGGGCATGGCTCATTTCCCAAGCCTCTATCTCCTAAGCGGGAAAAAGAATGTTTTTCCCGGATGGCAAAAGGGGATGAATCGGCTCGTAATGAGCTGATCGAACATAACTTACGATTAGTCGCACATATTATAAAAAAATACTATGCTTCTTCCAACGACCAGGACGACCTAATCTCAATCGGAAGCATTGGGCTGGTAAAAGCAGTCAGCACTTTTAATTACGAAAAAGGTACCAGATTCGCGACCTATGCGTCCAGATGTATTGAAAATGAAATTCTGATGTATTTCCGCAATCTTAAAAAAACCGCTGGTGACGTCTATATCAACGATCCTATCGATACCGACAAAGATGGAAACGCCCTAACTTTAATGGATATTTTTGCAGAAGATGATTGTATCGTAGACGATTTGGATCTGAAATTTAAAACACAACAGCTACACAAGTACATACAAAACGCTTTATCTCCTCGCGAACAAAAGATTATTCTTCTGCGTTATGGAATAGGAGGACAAAAACCATTAACGCAGCGTGAAGTTGCTCTCAAGCTAAACATTTCCCGTTCCTACGTCAGCAGAATTGAAAAAAAAGCGCTTGAAAAACTGCGGCTAAAATTTGAGAGATAACTCCTATCAATGCCGAACAAAAAACAAGGCAGGAATGCTACACCCTGCCTTGTTTTTTGTTTTATCATATTGTATCTGCCTTTATCGATATTTTCTCAAGTTTTCTAAGCTCTCGATCTTTCAAAAAATACTTTTTGGTCTCTCTTGCAACCACCCCGCTTAATGCAACCAACGCAATCAGGTTTGGTAGCGCCATTAGGCCGTTAAAAATATCCGCAATCACCCAAACCGCTTCAACAGTCATATAGGGGCCAATAAAAATAGCCAGAATATAAAACCAGCGATAAACCGATACCGCTTTTTTTCTACCGTTTACCAGATATTCCAGGCATCGTTCACTATAATAGTCCCAACCAAGGATTGTGGTAAACGCAAAGAAAACCAGACAGATCATCAAAATAAATGAACTGACTTCAGGCGGCCAGAAGGGCATACCAGTTTGGAACGCACTGGTTGTTACCGCAACGCCCTCCAAACCAATATTCCAGGAGCCTGTAATTACAATACAAAGCCCCGTCATGGTACAGATAATTATGGTATCAATAAACGTTCCTGTCATAGAAACCAACCCCTGCCGCACTGGTTCATTGGTTTTGGCGGCGGCAGCAGCAATCGGAGCGGAGCCCAGACCCGCTTCATTCGAAAAGATTCCCCGTGCAATTCCTTTTTGCATGGCGACAATAACAGCACCCAACGCGCCGCCAGCGACCGCCCGCAGGCCAAAAGCGCTTTCCACGATTTCAACGACCGCTCCCGGAATTTTACCGACATTAAACAGTAGAAGAACCAACGCGAATGCCACATACAAAATGGACATAAACGGAACCACTATCTCAGATACACGTGCAATCCTTTTAATCCCACCAATAATTACAAGTCCTACAACCAGTGTTAAAAGAACTCCGGTAATAATTACAGTCCAGGAGTATGTTTTTCCGAAAAGATTAATCCCCCATCCATTATTGGGATCAAAGAAGTTATTAACCGCAGAAGAAATCCCATTTACCTGAGTGAACGTTCCTATTCCAAACAAACCGACTCCAACGCCAAAAAACGCAAATATTTTGGCGAGCCACTTCCATCTGCGACCCATCCCATTTTCAATGTAGTAAAAAGGGCCACCTAAAACATGACCTTCTTTATCAATATGGCGATACTTAATTGCCAAAACACCTTCAGCATACTTTGTAGCCATGCCAAAAAAAGCGGCAATCCACATCCAAAAAAGAGCTCCAGGGCCACCAGCCACCAAAGCAGTAGCAACGCCAACAATATTCCCAGTTCCAATAGTAGCCGAAAGAGCGGTACAAAGTGCCCCAAAACTACTGACTTCTCCTGTGCCGCCTTCCTCATTCTTTACCATAAACTTAAGCGCCCGAGGCAGATGCCTGAGCTGAAGACAGCGAACTCTGACCGTTAAATAGATCCCAACCGCCAAAATCAACACAATCAGTGGAATTCCCCAAACCTGATCATCTACCCATTTTAATCCCGCGGTAATCTGATCCCACATTCTTCATTCCTCTTTCCTCAATTTATTGTCTCACAATGGGAGGCTTTATAGGAGGTCAAACTTTTCGCTTTTTGACAAAAAGAAAAGCCCTTCGTCAAAACGGAGAGCTTTTGAGGCATTTATCAGCGCCTGTATCCGTTTCGCCACCCTTTGCGGGAAGTTCCGCTTAAAAACACGGAACTAAACCAGAGAAAAGACACAAGCATTTTATTGTTGCTCTGTCCTTTTGCCTGAGAGATTGGAAAACCGGTTTGATTTTCCGTACACCTTCGGCGCCCTTTCGGGACTCTCCAGAGTGCTGCCTGACTTTAAA
>CAUABB010000125.1 GCA_958427155.1 uncultured Oscillospiraceae bacterium
GAAGATTTCAGAAAAGCCGCTGAAATTAATTTTGGTGATAAAGCAGAAGAACTCATAAAGCTCGGTAATGTTAAGACCGATGCTGATGCGGTCGCATTTTTCAAAACATCCCACCGGTTGATTTCTGCTGTTCATGGTTTTGCAGAAGCGCAGGAAGAGAATGGAAAAAAAGCGCCTTATCTCTATTTCTTTACACGCCGTCTACCGGGAGATGACCTTGGTTCATTCCACTCTGCTGAACTCTGGTTCGAATTTGAAACATTAAACCGCTGCTGGCGTCCGTTTACAGGTGTTGATTTTGACCTTGCAGTTGCTATGAGCGACTATTATGCAAACTTCGCCAAAACAGGAAATCCAAATGGAAATGGTCATCCTGAATGGCGTCCCTACACAAAAGAAGATCCGGTTTATATGGAACTTGGGGTTACCCGAGAGCTTAAAAAAGCGGACGAGACACCCTATCAAAAATTCCAAAAAGACTTTTTCCTGGGACGGATGAAATAAAAATTTAAGGGTTAATTCATAAGGGCCTGCGCTATGCGCAGGCCCTTATATCATATAACATTAAATTCGCGAAATATTAATCATCATAATCAACGTCCCATTTTACTACAGCGCCAGTTAAAGCATTAATCTCAAAATCAACTTCCTGACGTTCTAACCTTAACTCACCTTCGTAAACGCAAATTCCATCGTCTCTATCAAATTCAATCTCAACTAACACTGCTCCTGGCAATCTTTGAAGTGCAATCTGTTTGGCTTCCTCCATTGAAATCTTAACGCCGGAAGAAGAGGAAGATGAACTTGAATTTTGAGCACCATTGCCCTGCTGACCTTGGGCACCACCATTAGAGGAAGACGAGCTTGAATTTTGAGTACCACTACCCTGCTGGTTCTGGACACCACTATTAATTGTATCAATATCATAACCTGTTATGGCTCCAGTTAACGCGTCAATTTCAATATCATACTTATGGTTTCCTTTAATCAATTCCAGGTCATATTCAGCGGTTCCGTCATCCATATCCAGATGAATTTTTACAATTTCCCCATTCGGTACCTGTCCAAGGGCAATCTCTTTAGCCTTCTCCTCACCAATATACTGTTGTCCACTTAAAAGAGGGCGATCGTCATCATCATCTATTTCAACAAAATCGTTCAAATTTAATCCTTTGGTATTCACAAGATTACAAAGACGGCTGATTGACATTCCAGCAAGTTGTTCCATAGAAAGGGTTGAATCCTGTTCTACAATTCGGTAGATAAAAAGAGCTTTTCCGTAAGAGATCCCATATTGATCTGCAAAATCTTCCAACTGATCATCGCTTTTAATTTCCTGATTTAGAACTGTAACGTTGTGATTACTCTGCTTTAATACGGAAGAAATATCCGCGCTGATCTGCTGCTGAAGAACGCTGCTCCGTTCCGCGTTATCGTTTTCCACCGAAACCAACACAGCATTTCCCAAATCATTTAGGTAACCATTTTTCAGCATAGAACCAATCAAAGCGTTAACAGCAACATCCAAATCCACATCTTTGAGTTCCATACCGTCTAGAATTTTTTCCGCGTCTGCATTAAGCGCTCTCGTTTCCAACACCTTATCATTTCTGTCGATCAAAAGCTCAACGCTCGGATTGACATCAATTGAAACAATCGCGTCGACTGAGTTAACTCTGGTCAATTGGAACAGACCGATACAAAGCATCAAAGCGGCAGCGAAGGCTACGATTGCGCCACTTATGATCCATCCTTTTTTTCTGGTTGATATACGAGCAGATTCTGTTTGATTTTTCTGATTTCCCATCTCTCTCTTCCTTTCGGTTTGACTCACCGAATCAGGGATGATACGCTCTAGAACCTCTGGTGTGGCGCACTGCACCGCATGGCGGATTCTTTTTTCCAACTCTTTGTTGTTCATAATATTCCCTCCATATCCGCCAAACCGCTTTTCAGCTTTTTCGTTGCGCGGCTGTATTTTGAAAGCACAGTAGAAAGCTGTAACCCTAAAAGCTTCGCAATTTCTCTGTGTTTCAGTCCACTGACCGCATGAAGAAGGACGATTTCCCGTTCCTCATCCGAAAGAATTCGAAACAGTGATTCCAAAATTACTTTGTCCTCCGTATGCGCCACAGTCGAAAAATCAGGTAATGTCTCGGCTTCGGAAGTTTCCGTCGTTTTGGCTCTCTCTCGAAACTTCATCAAACAAAGATTTTTGACAACCGTCAAAACCCACGCCATGGGTTTCCCCTGAGGTTTGTAAAGTGACGCGCTTTCTCGTATCTTCAAATAAGTGTCCTGCATAACATCCTCTGCATCCTGTGTGTTTTTCAAAAATGATAAAGCATAGCCGTAGATCGAATCCTTGGTTGACTCGTAAAACGCATAAAATGCGTTCTGGTCATTTTCACCAATTCGACGAATCAAATCTTCATTGACAGATAAACGTCGAGCTTTGTCTTCTTTTTGTTCTACCGGTATCACACAAAAGAGGAACATAAATTTGATCCTTTCATTTTAATAATGCAGAAACGGTTCACTTTATTGCATTCAAAATAAATTTTCTTTAGCATATCACAATTTTTTTAAAAAATAAAGGTATAGCTTAAGCTATACCTTTATGAAAAAAACGACTTTTTAAAAAAACTTATAAACTTTTATTTTATTTCCGGAATCTGCGGCAGAGAATCAAACCCCTTTTGGAGATCCTCATCAGTCGGAATATAATCAGTCATTCGCCCTTCCAGAAAAGCCGTATATGCCGTCATATCAAAATATCCCGTTCCAGTCAGTCCGAAAAGAATTGTCTTTTCCTCCCCAGTTTCTTTACAACGAATTGCTTCATCCATTGCGGCTCGGATAGCGTGAGCGGATTCCGGTGCGGGAAGAATGGTTTCATGCTTCGCGAAGAAGGTTGCCGCCTCAAAAACCTTTGTCTGCTCTACTGAAACGGCGCTCATATAGCCGTCATGATAGAGTTTCGAAAGGATTGGGGACATTCCATGATAACGCAGACCGCCCGCATGATTCGCAGATGGAATAAAACCACTTCCAAGAGTATACATTTTTGCAAGCGGTGTAATTTTTCCTGTGTCACAGAAATCATATGCATACTTTCCCCGGGTCAAAGACGGACAAGAAGCTGGCTCTACCGCAACAATCTGTGGGTCTGCCTTTCCAGTCAGTTTATCCTGCATATAAGGCGCAATCAGTCCTCCAAGGTTGGATCCACCACCCGCACAGCCGATTACAATATCCGGATACTCTCCTAATAAATCCATTGCTTTTTTAGCTTCCAATCCAATGATAGACTGATGGAGGAGAACCTGATTAAGCACAGAACCAAGAACGTATCGGCAGCCCTCTGTAGAAACGGCCTTTTCAACTGCCTCAGAAATTGCACATCCCAGACTTCCTCCGGTATTTGGATCATTCGCAAGAATTTGACGACCAACATTGGTTGTATTGCTGGGGCTCGCGATAACATTCGCGTCAAAGGTCTGCATAACCGCCTTACGAAATGGTTTTTGTTCATAGGAAACTTTAACCATAAAAACCGTCAAATCCAATCCAAAATAAGAACAAGCTTCAGAAAGAGCTGTTCCCCACTGGCCCGCTCCGGTTTCAGTGGTTAAACTGGTCAACCCCTGATCCTTTGCATAATAAGCCTGTGCAATTGCAGAATTGAGTTTATGGCTACCAGAAGTATTATTCCCTTCAAACTTATAATAAATCTTTGCAGGAGTTCCCAAAGCCTTTTCTAGATTATAGGCACGACAAAGCGGGGACGGTCGATAAATTTTATACATCTCTTGAATTTCTTCTGGAATATCGACATAACGGGTTTCAGCATCCATTTCCTGATGTGCAAGCTTTTTACAGAAAACCGGGTAAAGATCTTCTTCCGTGGCAGGCTGCATGGTAGCAGGATTAATCATCGGATCCGGCTGCTCCTTCATGTCAGCACGTAGGTTATACCATTGCTTGGGCATCTGCTCCTCGGTCAAATAAAGTCTGTGTGGGATTTTCATTTTTGTTCACCTTTCCTCCTCCGTTTTCTAGAGGAGTCCTTTCCATAAAGTTCGCCCGAAGGCGTTTTGAATGTTTAGGGACAAAAGCAACAAAAAAAGCTTTTGTCTCAGTTTTCACTGGGACAAAAGCTTCACACTTCTGCGGTACCACCCTAATTGACACAAATGTGCCCACTCACTCCACATACAACCATATGTGCTTCCTTGATAACGGGTGAAGATCCCGTCAGGCACTACTAAGAAATCCTTTTCGTCCTGCCCTCATAAGTCCATTCAGCTAAAAGATTACTGCCGCTTTTCACCAATCAGCGGCTCTCTGCAAGCACTGCTTAAAGCCTACTCTTCTTAATCAACGGTTTTAAATTTATATTTTATATTATATTCATCGGTTTTTATCTTGTCAACCCTTATTTTTAAAAAATTATCAATGGCTATTATTTTAACTTAGAGTGTTAACAACTCAGATTTTCCAAATTATTAATAGCGATAGAACCATACGACATAAAAATTATGTCGACAAAAAGCTCACCATTTCCCCTTCATGGCATATTCTAAAAGTAGGGAGAATTCTAATTCAACCCAAAATAAACTCAGACAGGAAGGAACGTCTTTTCATGAATGTATACAGACCCAATTGTGGGTGCAATCGACCATGCATACCACCCTGTCCATGCCCGGAACCGGAATGTTGCCCGTGCCCAGGGCCTCAAGGCCCACAGGGAGTACAAGGCCCGCAAGGAATTCCTGGTCCAACCGGTCCACAGGGAGTACAAGGATTGCAGGGAATCACTGGTCCGACTGGACCCACCGGTCAAACTGGCCTCACTGGACCAACTGGTCAAACTGGTCCGACTGGCCCGACTGGCCAAACTGGTCCGACTGGACCAACTGGTCAAACTGGCCCCACTGGACCAACTGGTCAAACCGGCCCCACTGGACCAACTGGTCAAACCGGCCCCACTGGACCAACTGGTCAAACCGGCCCCACTGGACCAACTGGTCAAACCG
>CAUABB010000126.1 GCA_958427155.1 uncultured Oscillospiraceae bacterium
TAGTGGTAAGAGCAGTCATTAGAATCGGTCGGATTCGGTGGCGGCCTGTTATGATGAGTGTTTCTGTAAGTCCCATTCCTTTTTGACGCTGTTGATTTGCGTAATCTACGAAAACAATACCATTGTTAACAACGATGCCGACTAATAGTACCAGACCAATTAGTGACACCACGCTTACTGGCATTCTTGCGAAGAAAAGGGCGAGAAAAGCACCTGTAAACGCTAACGGAATGGTAAACATAACAATAAAAGGGGAAAGAAGAGATTGGAACTGAGCGACCATGACCAGGTAAATAAAGAGGATGGCAAGGCCGATCATAAAATAAAGATCCTTAAAAGTATTGGCAATACTTTCTCCTTCGCCGTCAACCTCAACTCGACATCCTTCCGGTAACTTATAAGACTCAATTTTTTCCTGAATAGCGCTGTTGACATCACCGGTCTGATATCCGGATTTAACGGAAGCAGTAATACTGACATACCGTTCCTGACCATCATGCTGAATGGAAGTGAATCCTTCCGCCATATTAATTGAAGCGATATCTCCCAGTAATACGTTTTCTCCACTTGAATTTTCCACTGCGATCTCTTCAAGGTCATCGGCAGTAAGAGGGGTTTCTCTGCTGTCTTTAACATAAACGTTATAGCTAAGGCCATCCTCTGTGAGAGAGGTAGCAACTTTATTATCCGCAATCTGTTCGCTAACAGTCATGTAGACCTGTGCTACAGTTAACCCTTTAGCGATGGCTTTATCTTTGTTCACCGAAATATGAATTTCTTGGGCTGCTTTTCCAAGACCGTCGTCAACCTCAGTAGCGCCTTCGGTTTCCTCGATTAATCCGGCAATGTCTTTGGCTGCTATACGGAGGGAATCAAGTTCTTTTCCGTAAACGTTGTAAACAATCTGTCCTCCGGTAAGCATTGAAATGTCAGAACTGCCTCCGCTGACTGTCACTTCATAGGGCTTATTGTTGGTAGCGGTACGAATATCTTGAATGACATTTGCGGTCGATCTGGTTTTGTTATCATCAAGCTGAACATAGATTGTAATTCCTCCTCCACTCATCATAGATATCATACCGCTACTTGAGTCAGTATAAAGAATCCCCACGGTATCAACGTCTTCAATATCAGTTAAAGTATCATTCAATTCATCAAGAGCTTTAAAAGTATCGTCTTTGCTGTAAGTGTCCGGCATATTAACCGAAACGGTAATGCTTCCAGTATCCATTTCAGGGAATAATTCTGTACCTGAAGTAAAAGCTGCTACGATACTGGTACCAAGCAAAATGATACAGATAACAATTGTAACCCAGTTGTGTTTAAGAGATTTTTCCAGAAGCTTTGCATAACCGTCCGCCATTTTGTCAATTAGATTACGCTTTTGAATCACAGGTTTCCGAAGCATGGTGCTGCAAGCAGCAGGCACCACTGTCAGAGCAACTGCCAGGCTCGCAAGAAGGGAATAGCCAATAGTAAGTGCCATATCGGTAAAAAGTTGTCGAGTAATCCCCTGTGTAAAAACAATCGGCACAAAGACAATTACGGTTGTTAAAGTAGAAGAAATGATAGCGGCAGAAACTTCTTTAGCTCCCTTAACAGCTGCTTCTTTTGCCTCCATTCCTTCACTGCGGTACCGAAAGATATTTTCGATCACAACAATAGAGTTGTCAACTAACATTCCAACTCCAAGCGCCAGACCGCTCATTGAAATCATGTTTAAAGTAATACCAGAAAAGTACATTAGAACAAAGGCGGTAATGACACTGATGATGATTGATACACCCACAATAAAAGTAGGCTTTATTTTTCTCAGGAAAATAAAAAGAATTACGACGGCGAAGAGCGCACCCCACAGAAGATTGGAAAGAATAGTGTTAATCATCAGGTCAACATACTCGCCCTGATCCATTAGGGTAGTAAATTTAATGTTATTCTGTTTGGAAGTAATTTCATGAATTCTGTCTGAAATATTGTGAGAAACCTCTGCGGTTGAATAATTTGGTTGCTTTTGAACAGACAAAATAACACCATGATTTCCATTGACGCGGGAATACATAGTATCAGAGTCGTCATAAGGCGTGATATCAGCAATATCTTCCAGCACAATTGTTTTATAGTTGGGAATCTCCATTATCGTTAAGGAACGAAGTTCTTCAAGGCTAGTAATTTTATCCCCAACCCGTACCGGATAGCTCAACCCATCTTCACTGTCAACAGATCCAGCGGGCATGCTGAAATTTTCACCGCTGAGGATGCCGCTGACCATTTCGGTTGTAATAGAAATTTCAGGAATGTCCAGAGACGACATCTGAGATTTGACAATTTCGTCAACCTGAGAATCGACTTTTGCGTAAAGTGTCTGTCTGGCTGTTTCAATTTGTTCATCTACAACAGAAACGGGAACGGTCTGTTTCATCAGTTCTTGCTTTTGCTTTTCAAACTCCTGCTCAACCGCTTTAATTGCCTGTTGTCTTGGTTCTGTAAGGGCGGTATCTGCCATGTCTGCAGACATTCCTTGCTCCATCAGAGCTTTTTTCTGTTCCTCAAATTTTTGATTTACTGCTTCAATAGCCTGTTGTTTTGGTTCCATAAGAGCAGCGTCCGCCATTTCAGCCGTAAAGGTTTGCTTTAAGGCAGTTTCACGCTGGCTCTCCAGCTCAGCGTCAATCTGTTTGATAATCTCTTCACGAGCGGAAGAACGAATTTTAGCTTCCGCTTCTGTCCGGTAATAAGCAGCAACATCTTCATTAACCTGTGTGATTTTTTCCTCAGATAAGGTGACATCCACCATGTTTGAAATCAGACCATTGGCGGAAACAGATGCAACACCTGCGACGCTTTCCATTTCCGGCATGATTTTGTCATTGACATACTGGGAGACTTCTTCAGGAGACATCCCTTCTACTGACACCGCCGTGGAAAGGATTGGCATCATATTGGGATTGAGTTTTATGATGGTGGAGGATCCAGCACCTTCTGGCAGATAACTTTCAAGTAAATCCAGCTGCTCGCGCATCTCAATCATGGCTGTGTCCATGTTGGTGTCTTCGTTGAACTCAAGGATGACCATTGAAATATTTTCACTGGAAACAGAACTGACTTCTTTGACATTGCTGATAGAGGCCATTCCCTGTTCAAGTGGATCGGTAAGCTGCTGCTCGACTTCTTCGGGAGAAGCACCAATATAAGTGGTTGAAATTACTGCATAGGGTAGGTTAAAACTGGGAATTAGATCTACGGACATATTCAAATAGGAGACAACGCCGAGAACCAGAATAATAATAACTGCTACTAGGATGGTAAATGGTTTTTTAACACTGAACTTAGAAAACATGCTGAAACTCCAATCTTTTTTAAAAATTGAACGTCAAATGTATAAAATTCCGACCGACCAGTCGGTCAGATTCTATTTTATTATAAAATTATGAGAAAATGAAGTCAATGTATATATTTTAATCTTTTTGAATCTGCTATTCTAGAACCGAATTTCTAGACGTTTTTTATTCTGTTTAGTGCCAATTTCCATAATTTATAAAGCAATATCTTTACAGTTTTGCTTGTACTAAAAACCGAAATATGATATAGTAAAAAAGATTTAGGAGGAAATGGCATGAAGTTAAAATTTGTTCCCGCTGTTTTGATGGCTTTTTTTATAGTGACATTTTCTGTGTTTCCTGTTTTTTCGGTTGAAAGCAGTTCTTCGTCTTCTAATCTCTCATCTTCAGAGGGTTCGGAAAGTTCTGAGACATCTTCATCCTCACTTTCTGATTCGTCAGAAAGTGGCTTTCCTGTTTCTGACGGGATGATAGAGGCTCCACAACTTTATCTGGAACTGCCTACCCCGGAAGGCTGGTATATTTTTACCCGCAGCACTCCAGCTAATGACCCCAACTTTGATCTTTGGGAAGATATCGATAAGAGCTACATGGATCAGCTTTTTGAGCAAAACTCTATTTATTATAATGCCATTGAACCAACCGCGGCCACTCAGGAAATTGTAGTGACAATGGTCGAAAATGAAGAGATTTTTGACTGGAATGATTTGAGCGATTCTGACTATGACTTTTTCGCCAATGAGATCCGCTCGGCAGATATGGAGGAGTTGACTGGAATTTCCGGAGTTCGATATGGGGATTATAAAATGGTGGATCATCCTCAGTGTAAACTGATGAAGATTGAAGCAAGGGTTGTCAACAGTGAAGAACAGACTTCATTGATCCAGTATATTACCATTATTAACGGTCAGCATATTAATATTACACTTCGTTCCTATACCGGTGCAATCTCTGCTTCTGACGAAAAGGCGTTTGACGCTTTTGTACAGGAACTACACTTTACCGAAGTTAAGGATAAGCCTTTTACAATCATGTCTTTGTTGGAACCTGAATTTGCGGTTTTGACCGTTTCAATTGGAATAGGCTTTTTAGTTGTTGTGGTTGGAATCACTGTGATTTGTGTTGTTATCAGCCGTAAAAAGCGAAAGAAACGTGAATTTGAACAGATGAGACAGGATCATCAGGAACTCTACGCAGTGCAGAATCAGCCGTTTATTAGTGAAGCGCCTTCCTTTAAAGAAGAGGATCAGACAGAAGACGATCCTTTTGAACATTAATAGAGTACTAGTTTATATTTAAAAAACCCCGGCTTTGGCCGGGGTTTTTTAATTAAAAGAAAAGTCTAAGAAAAAAGTTTCTCAAATATAAAATTAACGTTTTAAACTCAAATTTTTGATTTTGCGTAAAGAAAAAATGATTTGTTTTTAACGGGAAATGATGGGAAACAGATTTTAGCCTCTTTGTGAAAGAAGTTCCTGTTTAATATTCCAAAGCTTTTGAGACAGGTCAACATAGTAATTATGTGGGTTTTCAAAACGTTTAACTTCATCCCATTGAAGATCAATTTGCTCTTTGCAATAAGTGCGAATTTTGTCAACTGGGGGAGATTGGTAAACGCAGATGCCGCTTTTGAAAATCGGTACAAGAAGTTCTTTGGCGGTAAAGTTGGTTAAAGTTTTAC
>CAUABB010000127.1 GCA_958427155.1 uncultured Oscillospiraceae bacterium
CAATATCTGCAATGTCTTCTGCGGTGACTTCACCATTTCCATGCATGTGGTCTTCCTGCCAGCTCTGTTTTTCTTTTTCAAGCTTTTCGGTGATTTCTTTCTCCCGATCTCTGATTTTAGCCGCTGATTCAAAATCCTGAGAATTAATCGCGGCTGCTTTTTCCTCGTTTAAGCGTTTCAACTCATTTTCAAGCTGTTGCAGATCCGGAGGTGCTGTAAATGCCTGAAGTCGTACCTTAGAGGCAGCTTCATCAATCAAGTCAATGGCCTTATCGGGAAGATATCTGTCGTTAATATAACGAGCAGACAGTTTAACCGCAGCCTTAATTGCCTCATCTGAAATTTTAATTTTATGATGCGCTTCATATTTGTCACGAAGCCCGAACAAAATCGTCTCCGCGTCTTCTTCCGATGGTTCGTT
Organism: uncultured Oscillospiraceae bacterium; assembly: GCA_958427155.1. GTDB lineage: Bacteria > Bacillota > Clostridia > Oscillospirales > Ruminococcaceae > Metaruminococcus_A. Next base: position 422 of record CAUABB010000127.1, read on the forward strand.
GACCATAACGGGTTGAAAACGACGTTCCAATGCAGAATCTTTCTCAATGTATTTACGATATTCATCAATTGTCGTAGCGCCGATTAATTGAAGTTCACCTCGTGCAAGCTGAGGCTTCAGAATATTTGCAGCGTCTACCGCACCCTCTGCAGCCCCGGCGCCAATGATAGTATGAATTTCATCAATAAACAGAATAATGTTTCCGGATTTTGTCACTTCATCCAAAGCGCCCTTAATCCTCTCTTCAAAATCGCCACGATATTTTGCGCCTGCGAGCATTGATGTAATATCAAGTGAGAAAACCCGTTTATCCTTTAAGGTCTCCGGAACCTCACCGTTTACAATTTTCTGGGCAAGTCCCTCAGCGATCGCTGTTTTACCAACACCAGGTTCACCAATCAGACAAGGATTATTTTTAGTTCTTCGCGAAAGGATCTGAATTACACGGTTAATTTCTTCTTGACGTCCCACTACAGGATCAATCTGGTTATTTTTGGCAAGTTGCGTTAAATCACGTCCAAACTTGCTCAACTGTGGTGTATCCCCACCGCTGTTTCCGCCGGAACGGGCTCCATATGGAGAATCTATTCCCCCAGCTGTATTTTTGGCGTCTCCAACTTCGTTGACGCACTCGCTGTAAAGATCGCGGATATTAACGCCCAATTCTTGAAGGAACGCAACACCATAGCTGTCAGATTCTCGAAGAATCGCCATCAAAATATGCTCTGTTCCAACATAGCTGTGATTTAAATTTCTCGCCTCATAAATGGACATTTCCAAAATTCTCTTACTTCTTGGAGTGAAGTCAGAGGGAGTAAGTCGGGTTGGAACTCCTTTTCCAATTGCAGTTTCAAGCTTGTGATAAATGGTATCTTTATTAACATTGTGTTTGCTTAAAACCGTTGCAGCAACGCCATTATCGTCACTGCAAAGGCCATACAGAATATGCTCACTGCCAATATAAGTATGCCCCAATTCAGAGGCAACGGCAATTGCAGCATTCAATGCCATATTTGCTTTCTCTGTGAAACCATTGAATACATACATAAAACTTCATTCCTTTCTCTAAGGTTTATATCATTTAAATTTAATGTTTAAACTTGTTGACACAAAATCGAACGAACCAACTCTGCCCTTTGCTGATTACAGGAAGGTAAACCTTCTCCTTGTTCGGCGCGCAGTGTCGATTCTCCACAATTTGCAAGAAGATGATTTAAAGATTCTATCTTTATCTTTTTTAAAATCCCCATAGACGCTCCCAAACGGACATCAGAAAGAAGCTGATAAAATTCTTCCGACGATAGGCTACGAGCATAACTAAGAATTCCATAACTCCGGTATACTTTATCCTCTAAAGCAACAGGATTTCTCTCTCTCATAGAATTTCTGGCCTCATGCTCACTATACAAAATTTGATTAACCACATTTTCAAGATTCTCGATCGCCTGCTTTTCAGAAATACCAAGTGTAATCTGATTAGAAATCTGATAAATTGCTCCATGAGCATTAGAACCTTCTCCAAATGTTCCACGGATTGTAAGGCCAAGTTTAGATACCGTATTAATAATACTTCCCAAAGCTCCTGCTGCCTCTAAAGCAGGCAGATGCATCATTACTGAAGCACGAAGTCCGGTTCCTAAATTTGTCATACAGGTGGTTAAATATCCTAAATGTTCATCAAAAGCATATTCAAAACTCTCATTTAAAAAATCATCACACTGGTTAGCGGTTTTATAAGCACTTTCCAAATCGAAACCTGGCTTAATCACTTGAATTCGAAGATGATCTTCTTCGTTAATCATAATGCTGATACTATTGTCCTCTGATAAAGCCAGTACATTATTCCCCCGGTTAATAAAATCCGGACTGGCAAGGTGCCGTTCTACCAATGCCTGTTTTTTATCAGATATCATCTGATCCATCCAGAAAAAATTCAACTTATTTTCTCCAAGATTAAGCTCCTTTAGTTTATCTGAAATTCTTGTATTTAATTCGGATTGTTCTTTGGGACTAATTTGATCCATAAAAGGAAATATTGTTAGATTTCTGGCCAACCGTACACGAGAACTGATTATAATATCACCATTTTTTCCGGTTTCATCATACCATTTTTTCATCTACCTCACCTACCCTTTTAGTCGATTGATCTCATCCCGTAATTCCGCTGCTTTTTCAAAATCCTGTTGGGCTATTGATTTCTGAAGTTGTTCCTCCAAGAGCTCAATCTGCCGTTTGGTCTTGATTTCCACAGGAGCAGTCTGTGGTACTTTTCCAGTGTGAACAGCATTCCCATGTATTTTTCTTATCGTTGGCAAAAGCTCCTTTTGAAAAGTTTTTACACACTCACTACAACCCAAATGCCCCGTTGAAAGGATATTGTGCAATGTGGTTCCACAGCGTGGGCACTGCCGCGTATCGGCAGTATTCCGGGAATCCATCTGCTGAAAAAAGCTGGAAAATAAATCTGACGTACTAAAAAACGGGTTTCCAAAAAAATTGGAAATCTGGAGGTGTTCAGCGCAGGAACTACAGAGATGAAAAATCTGAGTCTTACCGTTAATGGTCTGCTTAACTGCCGTGGTAGCAGGATTTTTTCCGCAGTGATCACATATCATAAACTATACCCCCTGTTCCAAACTGTTTAACAATGTAGATTTTAAAATACTTGCTCTTACTCTGTCTCTTTTATCCGGTGGAACCTGTTTAAGGACATGACTGGTAATAGCTGACAAAATTATTTTACCTTCTTTTTCAGTTAATAGTTTGTCACAACACAGGTTTTGTAAAATAATTCTGGAAGAATTTTCGTCAATTGAACCTCCAATAGAATTAACCACATGCATTAACATGTTATAGGGTTCAGGTTTAATTTTAATAATCCGAATATATCCTCCCCCACCTCGTTTACTTTCAACAATATATCCCTGTTCAGGTGTAAAACGAGAAGTAATCACATAATTAATCTGACTTGGAACACATCCAATTTGATTTGCAAATTCATTTCGCTGAATCTGAATAGAACCATTAGAATGCTCCAACGTTTCAAGCAAAGCCTGTGTAATTACATCTGAAAGATTCATTTATCATCACCGTTTGACCTTTCCTGATCTTATAAAACATTATACTTTTAAGGTCAATAAAAGTCAAAGTCAATAAAAGTCAATTAGGTATATTTAACGATTTAAAATAATTGATTAATTTAATTTATCTAATAATTACAGCGTTTTTTAAGTTATTTCTCGATTTTTCATTAAATTTTAAACTTGTTATTATTTTTAGTTGTAGCACAAATGAAGTGGATGACATAGTATGTGTTGTAAAACAAAAAAGGAGGTCACTTGATTATGAGTAACTGTGGTTTTGGAGGAAATGGTTGCAGCTGGATTATTATCCTTATCCTGATTCTTTGCTGCTGCGGCGGTAACGGTTTTGGTGGCTGTGGCAACAGCTGCGGCAATGGCTGCGGCAACGGTTGTGGATGCTGCGACTAATTCGCTCTTCTCTAATCTCGTCAGGTGAGATGAAAGGCCGGATAAACCGGCCTTTCGTTTCATTTACAGATGGACATGTCGTATGATATAATAAAAATGTTAAAAAGTTTTTCTATGAATTTTAAAATTAAGGGGGTATTTCATTATGGCAACTGTTATACTTGGAAAAACCGGGCTTGTCGTCAATAAAAACGGATTTGGCGCCCTTCCAATTCAGCGAGTCCAAAAAGAAGAAGCGGCTGTTTTACTGAGAAAAGCTTATCAAAATGGGATTACATTTTTCGACACGGCAGTTGGTTACTCTGACAGTGAGGAAAAAATTGGATATGCGTTAAGCGATGTACGTAACCAAATTTATCTTGCTACCAAAACGCCAGCTCAAACAGGGGAAGAATTAAAAATAGATTTAGAGAAAAGTCTTTCCAGAATGAAAACGGATCATATTGACATCTATCAATTTCACAATCCTTCTTTTTGTCCAAAACCTGGAGATGGAACTGGTCTTTATGAAGCAATGCTTGAAGCGAAAAAGCAGGGGAAAATTCGTTTTATCGGGATTACCAACCACCGCTTACCTGTAGCAATTGAAGCGGTAACATCTGAACTGTATGATACATTACAATTTCCATTCAGTTATCTGGCCAGTGAAAAAGATATTGATCTTGTACGTCTGTGTAAAAAAAATAATGTTGGATTTATTGCGATGAAAGGCCTTTCTGGAGGAATTATTACAAACAGCGCTGCTGCTTATGCGTTTATGAACCAATTTGATAATGTTGTTCCTATTTGGGGAATTCAGCGTGAAAGAGAACTGGATGAATTTCTTTCATATGATTCTAATCCTCCTGAAATGTCAGGGGAGATTTTAAACTTGATTGAACATGATAAAAAGGAACTTGCAGGAAATTTTTGTCGTGGCTGTGGTTATTGCGAGCCATGTCCCGCCGGAATTCAAATTTCTCTCAGCGCAAGGATGTCTTGGGTTCTCCGTAGAATGCCAAGCGAACGTTTTGTCACTCAGGAATGGCAGGAAAAAATGGAAAGAATTGAAAACTGTGTTCATTGTAATCACTGTATTAATCATTGTCCCTATGGTCTGAACA
>CAUABB010000128.1 GCA_958427155.1 uncultured Oscillospiraceae bacterium
AACCCCTAATGTTACCGATATTGCTTTAATGGCGAAAGCGGTAGAGGCTGAGGGCGCTGACGCGGTTTCTTTGATCAATACTTTGCTCGGAATGCGGATTGACATTAAGACGCGCCGCCCGGTACTTAAAAATAATGTAGGAGGCTTATCCGGCCCGGCAGTTTTCCCGGTCGCTGTCCGGATGGTTTGGCAGGTTGCAAACGCGGTTCAAATTCCGGTGGTCGGAATGGGGGGAATTTCTACCTGGAAAGACGCGGTTGAGATGATGATGGCGGGAGCTTCCGCAATTCAGGTTGGGGCAGCGCTCTTCACCAATCCTTATGCACCCATTGAAATTATCGATGGTTTAGACCGTTATCTGAATGAAAATGGAATTGCCAGTATTAATGATATTGTTGGGACGGTGCAGCCATGGTGACAACGGTTTATTTAATCCGCCACGCACAGGCGGAAGGAAATGAAAAACGGCTGTTTCAAGGACACTATAATGGGGCTATCAGTGATATGGGGCGGAAACAGCTTGAACAGCTCGCAGAATACGGAAAAGCGCTTCCCTTGGAGGCGGTTTACTCCAGCCCGCTTGACCGCGCGGTTGAGACGGCAAAAGCGGTAAACCGGTATCACGGTCTTCCCTTGCAGATCTGCGAAGGATTAATTGAAATCAACGGCGGCGACTGGGAAGGGGTCGCGTGGGAACGCTTCCCCATAGACTTTCCAGAGGAGAACGATGCGTGGGAAAACCATCCTTGGCTTTTCAAAGCACCAAAGGGTGAAACGATGCGGGAAGTTTATGACCGGATTGTTCATACCGTTTTAGAAATTGTAAAAGAAAATCCCGGAAATACGATTGCGATTGTATCACATGGCTGTGCGATCCGCAATTTCCTCACTTTTGCAAAAGGTCTGCCGGTGGAGGGGATTGCTCAGACCGGTTGGTGCGACAATACTGCGATATCGAAAATTGAGTTCGATAAAAATCTTGTTCCAACATTGATTTATGAAAACAACACCGATCATCTTACGCAGGATACGAAAACGTTCTCCAGGCAGAATTGGTGGAAAAAACATGAACCAATGGAGAAATAACAAGCGCAATGGTGTGTCGGTTTTAATTTGAAATGGAGTTTGCTTATGAAAATTATGGCGGTAGATTTAGGGGATGCCCGTACCGGGCTCGCTTGCTGCGACCGTACCGAATTTCTTGCTTCACCGATTGGAGTGATTCATGAAACGGATTTTAATGAGATTATCCGTCAGGTAGCGGTTGCTTCGGTAGAATATGATGTAAAAGAGATTATAGTTGGTTATCCGGTTAATATGAACGGTACTGTTGGGGAACGGGCGGAAAAGTGTCAAAAATTTGCGGATATCCTCTCCCAATTAGTTGATATCCCGGTAAGACTTTGGGACGAGCGTTCCACTACTGTTTCCGCAACCAATTATTTAAATGAAACCAACACCCGCGGTAAAAAAAGAAAAGAAGTGATTGATGCAGTAGCAGCGACAATTATCCTGGAAAGTTATATGAATTACCGAAAAAATCATAAAGAAGGATAAGAAAACGATCTTCAGGTAAAGGCCTGAAGATCGTTTTCTTTTTCTCTTGTATCTTATTTCTGAATTTACTATAATAAGGTTAAATTACCCGCTGTGGAAAACAAAAAGACATTTTGGACGAAAAATTCAGCTCCCTAATAAGAAACAATCATTTTTTATCGTGACAGAACAAAAGGAGGAAGGGAAATGGAAAATTCAAAGGGCAGTGGTACAGTTGAAAAAATCTGGGATGTGCAGGAGTTGGTTTTAAGCGCTGAAACAGATTATCAAAATCCTTATATGGATGTCGATGTCTGGATTGACTTAAAGGGCCCCGGCTTTGAAAAGCGTGTTTACGGCTTTTGGGATGGCGGTCATACGTTTAAAGTGCGTTTTACTGCGACGAAACCTGGAAAATGGTCTTATGTTAGCGGTTCGTTCCCACGGGATAAAGGGTTGTGCGGCGTTAAAGGCTGCTTTACGGCGGAGGATTGGAGCGAAGAGGAAAAAAAGGAGAATCCGGCAAGAAGAGGAATCCTGCGGCCGGATCCGGCCGGTCACTCGTTTGTTCACCCGGACGGAACGCCTTGTTTTATTATAGGAGATACCTGGTGGGCAACACCGACCTATCGGTTCAGGTGGTGCGATGAGGATACGCCGCATCCGTTGGAAGAATGTTATTTTAAAGACCTTGTTCGCTTTCGTAAAAAGCAGGGTTATAATGCCATTGCCATGTTGACAGGTCATCCAACGTGGGCGAATGACGGTCTGCCTGCGACCATTGAAATGGAACCCGGCGTTTGGGTTCGCAACGGATGGAGGCAGCAGGGAACACAGTCGGCAAAAGATATGCACAATTCAGGAGGACGTCCTTTTCTGTTTCCCGGAACCGTTAAAGGGTATGAAAACCTGATACCGGATTTCTCTAGAATTAATCCCGCTTATTTTCATGAGATGGATTTAAAAATTGATTATCTGCATCATATGGGAATGCTCAGCTTTATTGAGATTGCGCGCAGAGATGTCTCTACCTGCTGGAAAAAATACGGCGGCTGGCCCGATACCTACTCCCGCTATATTCAATATGTATTTGCGCGTTATCAAGCACATTTTTGCCTGTTCTCTCCAATCCATTTTGACTGGGAGCAGTATTCTATTCCCTCGAGAGAATATAATGAGCCGATTAATCGTTGGTTGGAACGTTATGGAGCGCCACCGTTTGGCACCCTTTGTGGAACCAATGCCGCGCCGACCACACTGGTTAATTTTGGAGATTCAAAAGAGGCGCCTTGGTTGACTTTTCATCAAAGCGGAAACTGGCGTGAACATGATCATCACTGGTATTTAACAGAGCTCTATTATTCCAAGCCGGCTCTGCCGGTAGTTGCCGGAGAACTTTATTATCCCGGCTATCCGGATGACAACCCACCTACAAATTCAGAGGAAGCGGAAATGAATTGCCGCGCCGGCCTTTATGGAAGTTTTCTGTCCGGAGCGTTGGGAGGCGTTTTTTACGGAGTTGAAGGCGTTTGGGGCGCGGATATTGAGAAAGAGGCACCCTATAAAATGGGAGAGACGATTCAATATCGCTCCGGGCGGGAAGCTCCGTTGCTGCGGAATTTTGTTCTGTGTGAAGGCGAACGCTATCTTGAGCTGATCCCGAACAGCGAGCTGGTAACGCCTAATAAGGCGGGAGAACCGCTTGGTTACCGGGGATGGGCTTTCTGCTCCGCGACCCCGCGAAAGGATTTCGCGCTGATCTATCTGGAGGCGGAGTGTCCGCCGGCATCTCTTCGCGGATTTCCTCCTAATACAATCTATCGCGTGTCTTATTATAACCCAGTTGAAGGAAGTTGGCGTGACGGGGACAAGATATTAACCGACAGCGTGGGACGGGTGCCGCTGACGCTGGAAAAAGCGGTAAATGATATTGGCATTAAGCTAATTAAAATCGGTGAGGATCATAGCCAGCGCCCGACTTACCGAACCATTTCGGATTACCTATAAGGAAACATATAAAAAGAGACCCAGTCATTTGACTGGGTCTCTTTCTGCAATTAAAATTATCGAGCCATTTTGTAGATTTCGATAAGATCGGCTTTTTTAAGAGGAACAAATTTTCCGGTAATGGAAGTATCACCCTGTGAGCATTTGTCCGCCATCTCTTCAATTTCGGCATCGGTAATTTCTTTGCCGTTTAAGAGCTCTTTAATAGAGATAGGCATCTCAATAGAACGGTAGAATTCTTCCATCGCTTCAATTCCTTCCAGCGCGGTTCGTTCCGGATCATCGGTATGGTTATAAACGCCGAGGACATTCACAGCAAACTGCGCAAAACGTTGTGGATTGTGTTTATAAACATAACGAGCCCAACTACCCCATACAGCCGCGAGTCCTGCACCATGGGTGACATCAAAAAGGCCGCCCAGTTCATGCTCGATCTTATGACTTGCGAAATCTCCGACAGAGCCGCAGCCAGTCAAGTCGTTGTGAGCCAGACTGCTTGCCCACATAATGTTGGCGCGCGCTTCATAATTGTGTGGGTCTTTCATTAAAATTTTAGCGTTGCGGATCACGTTTCTCATTAAGCTTTCCGCAATGACGTCAGTTAGCTCCATTGTTTTGACGTTGGTAAAATATCGCTCCATTGTATGCATCAGGATATCGGTACAACCGCTCTGGGTTTGATATTGAGGTAAGGTATAAGTAAGTTCGGGATTCATAATGGCGAATTTGCAGCGGATATAATCGGTATTGCAGGCTTTTTTAAACCATCCATCTTCATTGGTAATGACAGAAGAGTTGCTCATTTCGCTGCCGGCCGCCGCAATTGTCAGAACAGCACCTACCGGATAAGCACCTGTCGGAGCTACCTTTCCTTCGTAAAGATCCCAAACATCACAATCATTTGCCAGACCGTAGCCGATCGCCTTGCAGGAATCGATTACGCTACCGCCTCCAACAGCCAGTAAGAAATCAACCCCTTCTTTTTTACAGAGTTCAATTCCTTCCCGTACTTTGGAAAGACGTGGATTCGGAACAACCCCCCCAAGAGAGACGTACTGAATTCCAGCTGCGTCCAAAGAAGCATAAACCCGGTCAAGAAGCCCTGATTTTTTAGCACTGCTGCCGCCAAAGTGCACAAGTACCTTTTTGCAGTTTTGCGCTTTGATAAGGTCACCTACCTGTGCTTCCGCGTTTTTTCCGAACACTACCTGAGTTGGAGTATAAAAGTTAAAATTTTCCATAAATAATGACACTCCTTATTGAAATAAATGATAAGTTTGGGGAAGAAGAAAGATTTATAAACGGAAAATAAACCCATTCTTCATTCTGAAGTACTGCAATATATACAGTATAACCTGTTCTGAGAGTTCCGTCTAGTGCGTTTTGACTTAATTTTTGAATAATTCTTAAATATTTGAATGAGGCTACTTGACAGAGGAA
>CAUABB010000129.1 GCA_958427155.1 uncultured Oscillospiraceae bacterium
CTTTTTCCCGAGATGTGCCATAACTGCTTCACTCAAACGCCCTGCTGCCCCATCGCGTTTAAGCATAGATGCGACCATCCGGCTGTTTGATGTAATACAAAGTGCATCTCCAATAATACAGGCAGATGCTCCACTTAATAATCCGCAAAGCGGGGGATCAGTTTTAGCCAAATTCTCCAATATCTCCGGCCAACAATCTACTGGAACCGGTGTTTCCTCCTGCTCACGGACAATTCGCTGTACTGGAGGAAAAGTCGCTTCAGTTTGTGTAGAAGGCTTTAATACAGGTTTTCCAGTTTCTTCTTTTAATTCAGAGTTAACATCCGGTTCTGGCAGTTGTGGTGCCGAAAGCTCCGGCTCTTTAATACCAGAATTTGAAACCGCAACCACGCCAGAACGCAGTTGTGCCTCCAGACGATCCAAACGTGCAAGAATCGCATCCCTACTGCTGTCAAGCTGAGGAGAACAAAGACGAATCATACACATTTCAAATTCAGTCCGTTTTCCGACTGTTCCAGAAATCCGATCCAGACAATCCCGCAGTCCTGACAGATCATAAAGAATTTCAGAGAGTGAAATTTTTTGGGCCTGCTTCTTAAGTTGCTCCAATTCAGAAGGAATACAAAGAATCAATGAATCCGGTTTTTGAACGGTTTTCACAATCATCAGATTGCGGTAATAGGTTACCAGTTCTTCACACAGACGCATCAAATCACGAGACTGCCGATAAAGTTCATCCACCATTTCAAGAGCTGCTGACGCATCTTTGACAGTAATCGCTTCTACAAGTCGCGCAAGATAGCTTCGGTCAGCCAATCCAGCTGCCATACTAACCGTATCAACACCGATTTCGCTTTGATAAGCAACACACTGATCCAAAAGAGAAAGTGCGTCCCGCATCCCGCCATCGGCAATTTTGGCGATTAGCTCCGCTGCTTCTTGTGTAATTGTAAAATCTTCATGATCCGCAATATAAAGGATTCTCTCCGCTATATCCTCAGTTTTGACACGATGAAAATCAAATTGCTGACAACGAGAAAGAATTGTAGCAGGAACCTTGTGAACCTCTGTCGTCGCTAGGATAAAAATGACATGGGCAGGAGGTTCCTCCATAATTTTAAGCAGTGCGTTAAAGGCGCTTCCACTGAGCATATGAACTTCGTCAATAATATATACCCGATATTTACAGACCGCGGGAGTAAAATTAGCCTCTTCGCGGAGTTTCCGGATATCTTCAACGCCATTGTTACTCGCAGCGTCAATTTCAGCTACATCAAGTAAAGAACCCTGTTCAATCCCCGTACAGGAAGCACACTCCAAGCAGGGTGAGCCATCTTCCTTTGGGTGCTCACAATTGACAGCCATAGCAAATATTTTAGCACAAGTAGTTTTCCCCGTACCGCGTGAGCCCGTAAAAAGATAAGCGTGGCCTATACGTCCCGTTTTCAACTCATTTTGAAGCGTCCGGGTGACATGAGGCTGAGAGACAACATCCTCAAATACCTTAGGACGCCATTTCCGATATAAAGCCTTATATATGATATCCACCTCCCGAAAAAGAAAAGGCAGACGCCAACAGCCAAAAACTTTTCGCTGTTACAAACAATACAGCCCGACATGCGGAACAGCAGGAAAACCTGCGGCGCACAGGTAAATCCGCTTAATGCTGCTCGGTTCCCCGCCTGACATGGTTCACGGCAACCCACCGCACAGGACCCACTGTGTCCGCATGTCGCACTGTACACTTCGCGTTCTGCCTTATAATCGGTTAAACCCGATATCTGGTATTTTATTATACATCATTTCAGGCAAAAACACAACACCTTTTTCAGAGAAAAGGTGTTGTGTTTAAAGTAAAAGCTCTCGAAGTATTGCTAAAATTTTTTTCTCCCTGCGTGAGATCTGCACCTGAGTCATTCCAAGGTATTCTGCTGTCTCAGATTGCGTTTTCCCTTTATAATACCGAAGTAAGATTAGCGCACGGTCTTTTGGTTCCAACTGACCGATAACTTCCTTTAGCGAAATAGAATCAGCCAGTTGTTCTTCCAATGTTTCCACACGGACATCAAGCTGGCCACCGCCTTCCTCTTCACTCTCGGTAAGAGAAACCGCTGGCGTACCTGCGCTAATGGCTTCTACTACATCGTCCGGTTCTACCTCTAAAGCCTCTGCAATTTCAGAAACTGCAGGTTCTCTGCCTGTCTCCTGAATAATCCGTTCTCGTTCTCTGGTTACTTTTATAGAAAGTTCTTTCAAACTTCGGCTTACTTTAACGGTACCTCCATCCCGAAACAAACGTCGGATCTCTCCTAAAATAACTGGTACCGCATAAGTAGAAAAGCGGACGCCACGTTGATCGTCAAAGGCATCAAATGCTTTGACAAGTCCCATACATCCCGCAGAAAACAGATCATCGTATTCAATTCCCTTTCCCCGAAACCGATTGGCACAGGAATGAACTAATCCAAGATTCTGCTCAACAAAGCGGTCACGTTCCGCTAACGTTTTAACCATGGCGGACACGGGAAGTCAATTTCTTTTTCAAAATAACGCTTGTCCCCTTTCCCGGTACAGAATAAACCCGCAGAGAGTCCATAAAACTTTCCATGACCGCGAAACCCAGCCCAGCACGTTCTTCTTCCGGTGCCGTTGTAAACAAAGGTTCCATTGCTTTTTTGATATCCTGGATTCCACAGCCACGATCTTTAATCTTTATGTATGCAATGTTACCCTCTAACACGCGGGCTACAATCTGAATTGGGCCAATTGTGTTACGATAAGCATGGACGATGCAGTTTGTCACCGCTTCAGATACGGCAGTCTTAACATCAGTCAACTCGTCAACCGTTGGATCAAGCTGATTGAAAAAGGCTGTTACCGCAGTGCGTGCAAATGCTTCGTTAACTGAGTTACTCAAAAAACTCAGTTTCATTTCATTTTGAATTTTCATTCTTTTTGTCTCCTCTGCTACTCAATTACCGCAAGTTTATCCAATCCGGCAAGCTTCATTACCTTTTTAATATGACTGGGTGTATTAATAACTTTAACTTCTCCACCCATGGTCTGCATCAGCTTATACCTCCCCATCACAAGTCCAATTCCACTGCTGTCCATAAAACCTACATGTTTAAAATCCATCACTAAAAGTTTAGGACAATTACTTTCCAAGCTGCGGTCAATTTCAGCCCGAATTTCTCCTGCGCTATGGTGATCAATTTCTCCAGTCAGATAAACGGTAACCAATTCATCTGATGCATTAATCTGAATATTCACCTGATTTTCCTCCTGTCTTTCGCCGCTTTTCGGTTTTCGGCAAAAAAAGTAGCCTGTATCCAATATGATACAGGCTTGTCCATAAAAAGTTTGTCAGTTTTAGTTGTCCAAGGCTAAATCTCGTATTTCCGCTGCCAGGTAAAGTGAACCACAGATAATAACCGCTCCATCCTTTTCTGCCCATTTACGACCAACGTTTAACGCTTCATGATAGGTTTCCGCTGTTGTACAGATTGAGCCAAATTTTTGTGCTGTTTCACAGAGAGCTTCTTTTTTCAGAGCACGAGGGCTTTGGATATCAACAGCAATTATGCGCTCAAAAAGTGGGCTTATCTGTTTCAAAAGAGACTCATACGCTTTATCTTTCAGCATCCCGATAATGCCAATTTTGCGTCCTGGAATCATTTTGAGCGCATCGGCCAACACTTTTGCGCCATCTGGATTGTGTGCTCCATCTAAAATTGTCAGCGGTTTTTGAGAGAGCACCTCAAAGCGGGCGGGAAAAGACGCTGCTTCCAAACCGTCGGCAAGCTGCTTTTCCGTAACGATAAATCCCTTTTGACAAAGAAGCTTAACGATTTCAATGACAGAAAGAGCGTTCAAAATCTGATGTTTCCCCGCAAGCTTCAAGCGGTAGCTTTTATCCCCATAAGAAAACACAGAGCCAAATGGGGTCATTTCATGAACGCGGACGCTCCCTACGTTTGGTAAAATCAGTTTACTCCCCGTTTCAGCACATCGTTTCATCAAAACGGCAAGCGCCTCCGACGGCTGATCGGCGTAACAAACAACGTCTGTGTTCTTTTTGATGATTCCCGCTTTCTCAAAAGCGATTTGTTCCAAGGTATCTCCCAAAATATCAGTATGATCATAGGAAATCGCCGCGATCACCGCTGCCAAAGGGGTAGAAATCACATTGGTCGCGTCGAAGCGTCCGCCAATCCCCACTTCAAGGCAAACGATGTCACAACGCTCCTCATAAAAATAAAGCATTCCCAAAGCGGTTACCAGCTCAAATTCCGCAACAATTTCCCCGTTCTGCCGCATCTCTTCCACAAGCGGCTTTATCCGCTCAACCAAACGGGTAAGATCATCTTCGGAAATCATCCTGCCGTTTACCTGAAACCGTTCCCTGAAATCAAGCACAAACGGCGAAATGAAAAGGCCGGTCCGGTATCCGGCTTTTTCCAAAACGCTGGCGGTCATTACGGTGGTAGAGCCTTTTCCGTTGGTCCCTGCCACATGAACAAACCGAAGCTTTTCCTGTGGATTTCCAAGCAGGGAAAGAAGCTTCGCAATCCGTTCCAGACCCGGCTTGGGTCCAAATCGTTTCTGGCTGTGGATATAGTGCAACGCCTCACTATAATTCATCAGAAAACCTTCCATCCTTCCGAAAGCCTAATCAGCAGAAAAAGCCCTGTCTTTCCGTCAAACTCAGGAAGGACGGGGCTTTCTCTTCAGAAATCACTCTTTACTGCAGTGCCTTCAGGCTCTCTTTGATATTTTCCATCCGCTCATTGGCGCGGACGAGCTTTTCTTTTTCTTGCTCTACAATTTTTTCGGGCGCTTTCGCCATAAATTTCTCGTTGTTTAACTTTCCAGAAATAATATCAATATCCTTCTGGCAGGCGGCAAGCTCTTTATTAAGCCTTGCAAGCTCTTTTTCCTTGTCGATCAGGTCAGCAAGCGGAATAAACAG
>CAUABB010000130.1 GCA_958427155.1 uncultured Oscillospiraceae bacterium
TTTAACTGATTCAATTTCCTTACCAGGAAACATCCATCATTAAAGAGAAACTGCTCAGATGGGGTTATGCGTTTGCGCGTTTTTATTATGTGGATGTCTGCACCGACGATAACAATGATTTTTCTACCGGGCTTCATGCTGTTATGAAAGAATCCGACGGCATTCGGAAAAATAACAGCTGGGGAGCTGTCGCCAGCTGGGCTTGGGCCGCCTCCCGTTTGATGGATATTATTGAAACCATCCCCGAAATTGACAGCAGCAGGGCTGCAATTGTCGGCCACTCCCGTACTGGAAAAGCTGCTCTGTGGTGCGGCGCATCAGACAATCGCTTCAACCTGATCTGCAGCAATGAATCCGGTTGTGCAGGTACTGCAATCACTCGCGGAAAACCTGGAGAACATATTAAAGACATCTGCCGTGGCTTTCCCTGCTGGTTCTGCAGCAATTACAAGCAGTTCGCTGAAGACGAAGAGCATATGCCGTTTGACCAGCATATGTTACTCTCGTTATGTGCTCCTAGATTTCTTTATGTTCCAAGCGCGCTGGATGATACCTGGTCCGGTCCTATCGCAGAATTCCTTTCCGCTTTGTATGTTGGGGAAATTTACAAGCTTTATGGAAAACAACCGTTGGGCTTAGATGAATTTCCTATTGTAGATACCGTCGATCAAAGCGGAAGCGTTGCTTATCATCTGCGCCGGGGAGGACATTCTCTCTCTCCGTATGACTGGGATGAGTTTATTCGCTATGCTAATAAAGTTCTGTAACGGAAGAAAGTGCTTGACAAATATTTTTTGTTTTGCTATGATTTACTTATCTACTTTAAAGCGATAAAGCGAGGCTGTTATAATGCTGCATTTGGTGTACAACTTTTTTTCTTACTTTTATTATTACCTGGTTCTTTCTTTAAAGCCGGGTTGTTTGTTGTACGCCGAACTAAAACGCTAATGTCCAAAAAGCGTCAAGGCCGACAACCGATTCCGGTTGCCGGCCTTTTTATTTTAGCCTGATTAACACCCAGAACGCTTTAAGGTCAATAAGCAGAAAGAAGGAACTTATATGATCGTCATTCTAAAGCAAAATGCTTCACAGGAAAAAACGACCGCCTTAATGAAACAGCTGGAAAACCGCGGGTTAGGGATTCATCTGAGCAGAGGGGAACATGTCACTTTGTTCGGACTGGTCGGAGACGTTTCACGAATTGATCAGGAAGCTCTAGAAGCTCTAGATATTGTAGAATCAGTCAAACGGGTTTCCGAGCCATATAAACTAGCAAATCGGAAATTTCACCCAGATGACACCGTCATTAAAATTGGAAAAAGTAGTATTGGTGGTGGTATTTTTGGTGTAATTGCGGGGCCTTGTTCCGTTGAATCACCAGAACAGATTATTAGTACCGCAAAAAGAATAAAAGCAGCTGGAGCTTCCTTCCTTCGCGGAGGTGCTTTTAAGCCGCGGACATCGCCATATGCCTTTCGAGGGCTCAAGGCAGAAGGAATAGAGTTGCTTCTAGAGGCAAAAAAAGAAACCGGCCTACCAATTGTCACTGAATTGACCAGTTTACGCTACCTTGACCTTTACAATGATGTTGACGTTATTCAGGTTGGAGCACGAAATATGCAAAATTTTGAGATGCTTTCGGAGCTGGGACATTGTAGAAAACCCATCCTTTTAAAGCGTGGCCTCTCTAGTACAATGGAAGAGCTTTTAATGAGTGCCGAATACATTGTTTCTGAAGGGAATCCCAATGTAATCCTCTGTGAAAGAGGCATACGCACCTTTGAAACTGCGACACGCAATACACTAGATATTTCCGCCATTCCTCTTCTCAAACAGAAAACACACCTTCCGGTTATTGTCGATCCAAGCCACGCTTCTGGCATTGCCTCATTAGTCCCCACACTTGCCAAAACCGCTGTTGTTGCCGGGGCAGACGGACTGATGGTAGAAGTACATCCCGATCCTGCATCCGCGCTCTGTGACGGTGCCCAATCTATTACGCCTGATACTTTCGAAGCCATGATGAAACATATCAAGACTCTTTGTGGATTAGAAGAAAAAATTTTATAAACTGACTTTCGTTTCAGGGATTTTTAAATATAAAGAGGCTTTTAAAAATTGTATCCTAAAAAGCCGCGCCAAAATGACGCGGCTTTTGTTATGCCATATAATCTTTTAACAAGTCAGGTATTACAGCAAACAATTCCCCGTTCTGCATCCAGTGTTACAACCGCCCCACTTTTAAGCAGACTGGTGGCATTGGTCACTCCAACTAAAACGGGAAGATCCATTGCAAGCCCTACAATCGCCGCATGAGAATTGGAACCCGGAAGTTCAGTAATAATCCCGGAACAACGCTTAATCACATCAATTAAAGCGTTAGAAGTCTGCGGAATGACAAGGATATCGCCATCTTTAAAGGATTCCATTGCTTCCTCCATATCTCTGCAGACGCAAAGACGAGCGCAGGCACTTTTAGACGTAATTCCGGTGCCAGAAGCCAAAACATGTCCAACCACATGAACCTTCATTAGATTAGTTGTGCCTGAAATTCCAAGTGGAACGCCGGCTGTTATGACAACAAGATCCCCGTTTTCAATCACTCCTGTTTTCTGTGCCGCATCCACTGCGTGATCAAAAAGGGAGTCTGTATCGCTTTCTTCTTGAATATGCAGCGGAGTTACCCCCCAGGAGAGATTTAACTGACGGCAGACATGCGCACTGGTTGTACATCCAATAATGGGAGCACTTGGACGATATTTAGAAATCATCCGAGCGGTTTTACCGGATTTTGTAACAGTAATAATTGCGGTTGCTCCAAGGTCATGCGCCGTTGTGCAGGTCGCGTGGGAAATCGCATTTGTCACGTCAGGAGCTTCTTCATAAGCTCTTGCCTTAAAGCGTTTTACATAGTCAATATCCTGTTCCGCACGGCACGCAATCCGCACCATCGTTTTAAGCGCTTCCACCGGGTACAACCCCGCCGCCGTTTCACCAGAAAGCATAATAGCGCTGGTTCCATCGTAAATAGCGTTCGCCACATCGGTTGATTCGGCACGGGTTGGACGCGGGTTTTTCATCATAGAATCCAGCATCTGCGTTGCAGTAATCACTTGTTTCCCAGCGGTATACGCTTTTTTGATCATCATTTTCTGAAGGACCGGAACCTCCTCCAGAGGGATTTCTACCCCCATATCGCCACGAGCAACCATTACCCCGTCTGCAACTCGAAGAATTGCATCAAGATTATCTACGCCTTCCCTGTTTTCAATCTTAGCAATGATATTGATTCTATGACAGTTGTGTTCTTCCAGAATCTTCCTAATTTCTAAAATATCGTCAGCGCTTCGGGTAAAGGAGGCCGCAATAAAATCAAACCCATTTTCAATTCCAAAAATAATATCAGAGCGGTCTTTTTCGCTTACATAAGGCATTGAAAGGCTGACCCCAGGAACGTTAACCCCTTTATTATTGGAGACCTGTCCGTCGTTCATAACCCGGCAAACAATATCAGTATCACCGACGCTGACAACTGACAGGGCAATCAGGCCATCATCCAAAAGAATGGTAGCACCCGGGAAAACATCTCCTGGCAAATCTTTATAAGTAACCGTACAAGCCTCTGCGCTTCCATCTATCTCCCTTGTCGTCAGAGTAAAAAGCTCTCCTTTTGAAAGAAAGACTTTTCCTTCTTTAAACTTGCCAATCCTGATTTCAGGCCCTTTTGTATCTAACAGAGTTGCAATGGGAAGATTAAGTTCTTCTCGAAGTTTTACGACACGTTCCATATTTCGTTTATGATAAGCGTGTTCCGCATGAGAGAAATTAAACCGCGCCGCATTCATTCCTCCCAACATCAATTCCTTTAAAACTTTATCATCATCCGTTGCGGGGCCAAGCGTACAAATTACTTTTGTTTTCCTTACCATAACATTCTCCTAAAACTCAACGGTTTTCACTGGTTTCAGAAATCTTCTTTTTCCGGTTGGAAACTTTCAGCATAATTTGTGTAACGATAAAGATTACAATAATAACGGTAAAAATTGCGAGCATTCCCATCCACATCAAATTCAGAGAGGCTATTACAGCGTTCATATCAATACTCATTCCAGTGTCCTCCTTAATGAACCATTGTCGGCACAATACCGAGAATTACGCCACCGGCAACTACCGAAGCGATCTGGCCAGAAACATTTGCGCCAACCGCATGCATTAACAAATGATTGGTTGGATCAGCCTCAAGCCCAAGCTTCTGGACAACACGGGACGACATTGGAAAGGCAGAAATTCCAGCCGCACCAACCATTGGGTTGATTTTGTTTTTTACAAAGAGATTGAGGAACTTTGCGAAGAAAACTCCGGCGAAGGTATCAAAGACAAAGGCAACCAAGCCCAGAAGCATAATAAAGAGGGTTCCAAGGTTGACAAATGCCTCCGCTTTCATACTCGCAGCAATTGTAATTCCAAGCACCAGAGTGACTAAATTCGCAAGCTGATTCTGAGCTGTTTCTGACATCGTACGAAGAACACCGCATTCACGAATCAGGTTTCCAAACATCAAAAAGCCGACCAAAGAAACAGAAGCGGGCGCTACCAGTCCAGCAATCATCGTGACAATAATCGGGAACAGAATCCGGGTCATCTTAGAAACACCCTGCGGATTGTAAGGCATCTTGATGGCGCGTTCTTTTTTTGTAGTAGATATTTTAATCGCAAAAGGTTGGATAATCGGGACCAATGCCATATAAGAATAAGCCGCAACAGCAATTGGCCCAATGTACTGGCTGCCAAGTACCTGTGATACCAGAATGGAGGTTGGGCCGTCAGCTGCTCCGATAATACCAATGGATGCGGCATCAATCATATTAAATCCAAGCAGTGTAGCCAAGGTTACCGTAAAGAAAATTCCAAACTGGGCGGCCGCTCCGAACAAAAGAAGCTTTGGGT
>CAUABB010000131.1 GCA_958427155.1 uncultured Oscillospiraceae bacterium
GTGGAATTGACGAGGAAAGCTGTGCAAACAAAAAGCAAGACAACCTCAAAAACAGGAGAGGCAAACCGAATTGGAACAGGAATTTTCCCGGAAATTTTCTCGACCAGCTTTTTGGGGTAATTGGTAGCCCCGATTGCGCAAACAACTAACAAAAGCAAATAGGAAGACAACAGGTAAAGTGACTGCCCATCTAGCAGCATACCGCCATTTCCGCCAAACATCGCTGCAAAATATTGTCCCACATTTCCAAGACTTTCAAACTCAAATAAAACCCAACCGAAAACAACTAACAGAAACGAATAAAGAACCTGTATCGCTCCGGGGAGTTTTTTGAGATATTTTCCAAGGAAAAACCGTTCAAAAATAATAAGCACTCCAAAGTAAAGGCCCCAGAGGATAAAATTCCAGCTAGCCCCGTGCCAGAGGCCCGTCAAAAACCAAACCACTAGGAGGTTGCGCAAAAGCTTTAACGTCCCAACCCGGTTTCCCCCCAATGGAATATAGACATAGTTCCGGAACCAAGAGCCGAGGGTAATATGCCACCGCCTCCAAAATTCTGAAATACTTTTAGAAAGGTAAGGATAGTCAAAGTTTTTGGGGAACTCAAATCCCATCATTTTTCCCATCCCAATCGCCATATCTGAATAACCCGAAAAGTCAAAATAAATCTGGAAGGTAAAAGCAATAATTCCAAGCCAAGCCGTCAGAACAGAAAGCTCGTCCAAAGGGCTGCTTTTAACCGTAGTCCAAAGCATTCCAATATTGTTGGCAAGCAAAACTTTTTTCGCCAGTCCTCTTACAAAGATTCCAACGCCTTCTCCCACCTTAGTGAGAGTAATAGTTCGATGTTCCAACTCAACGGCAACTTCCTGATACCGTACAATCGGCCCTGCTACAAGCTGGGGGAACAAGGTAACATAGGCCGCATAGTTGATAAAATTTTTCTGCACTTTAATGTTGCGCATATACATATCCAGTGTATAAGACATGCTTTGAAAGGTATAAAACGATATCCCAATCGGGAGGGGAAGCTGCGGATCGGTAATTGAAAGCCCAAAGATCTGATTGATATTTGAAATGACAAAAGAGCTGTATTTAAAAACGCACAACAGTCCCAAATTAATGGTCACGGCGACAATCATACTCACCATCCGAGCCTTCTGATTTTTATCAAAACGATCAATCAGACGGCCAGCCGTATAGTCAACAGTCGTCGTCAACAACATTAAAAAGACATAAACAGGCTCGCCCCAAGCATAAAAAATTACCCCTGAAATCAAAATCAGCAGGTTCTTTAACTGCCGGGGAACAGCATAATAAACCAGCATAACCAGCGGCAGAAATACATATAAAAATGTAACACTTGAAAATACCATTCTACTTCCCCCTATTTAGTAACTCTGCCACCAGCCGAGCCAACTCCCGTTTTGTCATTCTTTTATTTAATACCGCGTTAAGCGCATTGGCGCTGAGTCGTTCCGGAAGCCCCAATGAACAGGATAACATCCTTCTTAACCTGGAGCTCTCAGTGCCTCCACTTAAACCCAGTTCAAATAAATCCGCTTTGGTAATTCCACCGTCAAATGACTCACAGGCAATGACCCCACACTCTTCCAGCGCTTTTTTTAAAAGAGGAAGAGGAATTCCCTCTACCCCCAGTTTCCCCTCCTTGGAGGGAGAACTCTTTCTTTTTTCTTTTCCATAAAGATCCGGAATATACAGATGATAAACTTCACAATCCCTTAAAAGGGACTTTAAAAAGCCTCTAATCTGGAAACCAGCCGCATCGGAATCGGTCGCAATAACAGCTCCATACTCTTCTGCCAAGCTGCGGATCATCTTCTGCTTTTCGAGATTTCGATAAATTCCAAAACCATCCGTTTTTATTATAACCGTATTCACCAAAGATTCAAGCTTAATTTTGTCATATTTGCCTTCTGAAACGATAATTTGCCGAATTTTGATTTTCTCCATAGAATTATCACTCTTTTCCCGCTTGAATCTGAACCAGCGTCGTTTCCAACAGTTCATAGGGTTCCGAACGACTTGACTTAAGCTGAGAATCAAGTTTTTTTAAAAGTCGCATTCCTCTGCGAAGCGTTTCCAGTTCCATTCTGCCCGCACTCCGGAAAGCATTATCCACTCGAAAGCGAATTCTGGGGTTATAACCAAAGTCAGCAGTCATATCCGCCGCGGTTTTTCCGGCGGCAAGAGCACATTTAGCGCGGTAAAGATCGACAAACGCACTGTTAACTGCACCTGCTATCATAATTGGCTCTACTCGTTGCGCTTTTAACTCCGCAACTGCCCGCAAAGCAGTATCAAGATTTCCACGCAGTACAGCGTTAGCAAGATCAAAAGCTGTTGCGTCCATCGTTTTTTCGGTTAATTCCTCCACCGTTTTTATCGTGATCTCGCCCTGGCCAGTATAAGAGATCACCTTTTCAAGATTTGACAGAAGGGTGGTAAGATCAGCGCCACAATCCTCTACCATCCGGCCGGCCACTTCAGTGGATAAAACACATCCCGATTTAGCCGCTTCACTGACGAGATATCTTGAAAGATCATTTTTAGAAAGTGGTAAAAAATCAACAACGGTACCGTTTTTTTCCATAAATTTCAAAAAATTCTGTACCTTTCGGCTGCTTTTTACCGGAAGCTCAAAACCGGTGATATAGAGGACAAAAATTGTGCTGTCCGGAAGCTCCTCCACTAATTTTTGAAGCCGTTTCATCTCTTCTGTCGAAAGCTGATCCGGATTGAGATTATGGAGAACAACTACCTTGCGGAGTGCCATCATAGGCAGATTTTGGACGGCATCTTCTACGGCCCCCCAGTCAATCTGACCTTTTTCCGCTTCAAAACGCTGCAGATTAAATGCCGACATATCAGGAACTGCCCGCTTCAAGAGTTTTTCCAGATATTTCATAAGCAAATACTGTTCGCTTCCAAACAAAAAGTACGCCCCTGTAAGGTTATTTTTCTTAATCTCCTCATTCAGCTTCCTAAAATCAATTTTGGGCACTACACCACCTCCCTAACTTTTTAAGTAGAAAAACCCGCCCCAGTCTGAATAGATCAAAGTTGTTCCAACTGAATCCGAACCTGAAAGAATCGTTTCACCATCTGGCATCTGAGTTTCTCCTTTAACAATTAAAAGTATTTTTTCAACCGGAAGCCCGCTGCGGTCTGTCGAAGACTCCACCGCAACCGCCAGCCTTGCCGGTTTTTCTTTCAGAAATGGCAACAAATCCGCAAGATCCCGCCCTATCAGATAACGTTCTCCCTCGTATTCAATCTCCATAATGGGATCTTTTTCTCCATAAAGCCTTACAATCATTCCGTTAGAATACTCAAGCTTTGTTCCTTCGTAGCCGAAAAGTTGATCATCCCGCATTCCAGAAGGATAATTATCTGTATGAAGGGAATTTTGACTCAGAGCCAAATAATCCACCTGAAAGATCTCTAAAAATACTTCAGAAATATAACTGGCTCTTTTAGTATCTCCAGGTTGAACATACAACTCAACATTCTTTATACCAAAAGCCTGAAGCTGACGACGAAGAGCTGTCCCAGCCGATGTATCTGAGCAGCCGTATACCAAACTCATCCCATCTATTTGAACTAAAACACCGGCCTCATCTTCTGACCGGACAGATGTTACCATAACGGAATGATCGATAATAAAGCGATCGGCAGCCATCAAGGTCACTGTCAAAAATATGGCAGTTACAGTAGTCACCAGTAACGCCCTTTTCTTTTTCTTAAAACAAAACCGGTAGACAAGAAAAAGACCAAGGATTACAAAACACCAGATCTGAACCGTTCCTCTTCCTAAAGGCAGATATGCAAACGGAAATTTTACCGCAATTTCTGCACCACGGTCAATCACCGTCACCGCCCAGGAGCAGACCGTACCACTGAAAGAAGCCAGTGGGGCAAACAGCGGGAAAAGCCCCAAAAAAGCCGTTGCAAAACCAGCGAACATAGAAATGAAAATAAAAAGGTTAATTACTGGATTCACCAGAACGCCAATCAACGAAAGCTCCTCAAAACAAAGAATACTCACCGGTAGGGTTCCCACAACAGCAGAAACCGATACAGTAAATAAAGAAACGAGGTTTCTACCAGTGGAACCGTTTACCTTTAGGACGGAACAGATCTTTTCACCAATCGGCCGGTTTAATAAAAGGATTCCAAGAGTGGCTGAAACAGAAAGCAGGAAACCAATATCATACATGGTGTACGGATTAAACAATGAAATGAACAGGCAAGCAATTCCAAGCGAATTAAGTCCATTAGCCGGACGTTTGAAAATCTGACCCGAAAGGAGGATCAAATTCATAATTCCAGAACGCAAAACAGATGGTGTACACCCTGCGAGAAACATGAATCCAAGAACTGCAAAAATTCCCAAACCCGCAGCAAAACGTTTGTTAACCCTCAAAAAGAGGAGAAACCCCATTGCCAACTGGACAACAATTGTCATATGAAGTCCTGAAACACTGAACAGGTGATTAATTCCTGCGCGGCTGAAAGTGAGCTGCTTGGCTTCACTCAGGTTTGAGCTTCCTCCCAAAAGCATTCCCTTTGTAATTTCCGCATCCTCTTTTGGCATATACCGTTCAATAGAATCTTCAACCGTGTCACGGAAAGAACGGAAGACGGCATTCAAACGAAAGTCTGATGAAGGGAGAGGTTTTAGTTCTGCATCCGAAACAAGTTCTCCTTTTAAAAATAAGCCATGAGACTTATAGTAGTCTGATAATACAGCACCTTCGGCAGCTTCATTCAAAGAAAAATCCATCCGAGTTTCCAGCATATCACCATAATTCAATCCAAGATTTTCCCTGGAATAACAACTGATGCCAAAAGAAGATACCGGTTCCCCATTAACCTCAAGTACTTCGAACTCATAATTGTAAAAACCGTTCCA
>CAUABB010000132.1 GCA_958427155.1 uncultured Oscillospiraceae bacterium
CATGGAATAAATTTGAAAAGACCGGTAAAATAGAGGACTATATTTCATACAGAAATGCTGTCGCGCTATACCGCGGGGAAGGAGGCTTTGATGGTTGTTACCACCAAAGGAGTTATTCTCAAACGACGGAATATCGGCGAGCAAGACGAAATCTTGACCATTTTAACGGATGATTTTGGCTTAATTGAAGCCTCGGCGCGTGGTGTGAGACGGACAAAAAGTAAAATTGCTGCATCTGTACAGCCTTTTTATTATAGTGAACTATCACTGTTTCACACCAAGGAGCGTTATGTTGTTAATAGCGCTTCGTCAATTGAAACATTTCATCAGCTCCGCTATGACGTTGTCAAGGTCGCGCTTGCCAACTATATTGCTGAGCTGATTTGCTGTCTATCACCCTCTCTGGAGCAGATTGACCCTGTCAAGAGATTGTTTTTAAATTCTTTATATCTGCTTTCACAAGGGAAAAAAACGCCACGTTTTATAAAATCAGTTACAGAGCTGAGATTGATGTCTTTATCGGGATTTATGCCAGATCTTGTTTGTTGTCACCACTGTGCCTCTTTTGAAGGGATTGGTTTGATTTTTGATATTCAGCAGGGGATTTTACTGTGTGAAAACTGTATTACAGAAGCAGGAAGCGGGGATTATCAAACGCTGACGCCATCTCTTTTAGCGGCTATGCGGCATATTATTTATTCAAAAGATGAAAAGTTATTTAACTTTACAGTTTCTGAAAAAAGCATTCAACAATTATCAAATACAACGGAACGATATGTTTTATCTCATTTGGAGCGTGTGCTTCGGCCGTTGGAAATCTATCGCTCTTTGATATCGGAGGAGTCCTTTAGAATATGAAAAAACATTTTAGAGCGCTTGAATTAGACAAGATTATAGCTAAATTAATGGAAAAGGTTGTAATTGATAAAGCGCGTGAACGGGTGGAAGCCATTGAGCCCAGTTATAGTTTTGAAGAAGTAAAAAGGTTGATTGAGCAAACGTCAGATGCGCTTATGTTGTCTTTACGTTTTGGAGCTCCGAGATTTGTTAATTTGAAAGATCCAGAAACATACATAAAACGATGTAAAGCTGGTGGTGTCCTTTCAAACAGTGAATTGCTTTCAATTGCATCAATTCTGCGACAGACGAGATCTCTGTGTGACTGGAAAGGACAGACGGAGGTTCATTCTTGCCTAGACGAGCTGTTTGAAGTTCTTTGCTCACATAGGCAGGTAGAGGAACGAATTTTTTCTGCAATAATTTCTGAAGAAGAGATTGCGGATACAGCAAGTGATGAACTCTTTTCCATTCGGCGAAAAATCAAGAATCTTCAAATGAGAACCAGAGATCAGCTTGATAAAATGATTCGTTCTCCGTTATACCAAAAATATTTACAGGACCCTGTTGTGACAATTCGCGATGGGCGTTTTGTTTTACCGGTAAAAGCTGAACATCGAGGTGAAGTGCCCGGATTGGTACATGATACTTCAGCCAGTGGAGCCACTTTGTTTATTGAACCTGCTTCTGTTGTGGAAGCAGACAATGAAGTTCGTGTATTGCGTTCTCAAGAGCAGGATGAAATTGATAGAATTCTTTCAGAACTTTCTTCTCTGGTTGCTGAAATTGCAGAAGACGTTGTAGCTGATTTTGATTACTGTGTTATTTTGAATATTATTTTTGCCAAATCCGAGCTTGCGCTTGATATGAAAGCAGCAACGCCTGAAATCACTTCAGAAGGAAGTCTCATTTTAAAAAAAGCGCGTCATCCTTTAATTTCCAAGGAAGCTGTCGTTCCAGTTGATATTAATTTAGGAGAAAGTTTTCATAGCCTTATTATCACCGGTCCTAATACCGGTGGTAAAACAGTAACCTTAAAAACGATAGGTCTCTTTACCTTAATGACCTTTTGCGGCCTTTTAATTCCAGCAGCAGAAGGAAGTCGGATTCCGGTCTACGATCGGGTACTGGTGGATATTGGCGATGAACAGAGTATTGAACAGAGCCTTTCAACTTTTTCTGCTCATATGAAAAATATTATATATATTTTACGCCATACAACAGAGCATTCTCTTGTTTTGCTTGATGAGCTTGGTTCGGGAACAGATCCAGTTGAGGGAGCAGCTCTTGCGACAGCGATTTTAGAGCGTTTTAGAAGTCTTGGGTGTTCATTGGCTGCTACCACTCATTATGCAGAACTTAAGATGTATGCGCTCCAGACTGATGGAGTCGAAAACGCCTGTTGTGAGTTTGATGTTAAAACATTGCAGCCGACGTATAGACTTTTAATTGGTGTACCTGGGCGTTCTAATGCTTTTGCAATCTCTAAACGTCTTGGCTTGTCCCAATCAATTATTAATTCAGCAGAAGATCTGGTCTCTAGTGAAAATAAACGTTTTGAGGAAGTAGTGGATTCTTTGGAGGCATCCCGTCAACGGTTCGAAAGTGAAGAAAACAAGCTCTCCCTTCAAAACAGAGAAATTGAACGGATGAAAGGAGAACTGAAACGGGAACGGAAACTGTTGGAACAGGAAAAGGAACGAGAAATTCAGCAAGCTAGAGAGCAAGCTCGTAAAATTGTTGAAGATGTTCGTGCTCGTTCTCAGCAGTTAATTGAGGAGCTTGACGAACTTAGAAAACAGAAAGAGCGGGAGGAATTTTCTTCCAAAACATTTCAGGCCAAGGCGGGACTTAAAGGAAAAATCACAAAATTATATGATCTTGCCAATCCTGTGACCGAACGGAAAAACAGTCACTATGTTCTTCCACGTCCCTTAAAAAAAGGTGATACAGTTTTGATTTTTGATATTGATAAAAAGGGAACAGTTTTGCAAGAGGTTGATAAGTCGGGGAATGTTCTGGTTCAAGCTGGAATTATTAAATCTCGTGTACCCATTGTAAATTTGCGACTGCTCGATGAAAAACCAGTTCGATTTCAGGGGAAAACAACACGCACAGTTCGCTCTAAAGCGGAGCGACAGGTCTCTTCTGAGCTTGATCTTCGGGGCGAAACGGTTGAAGAAGCATTAATGGATTTAGATATGTTTATTGATAATGCTCTTCTCAGTGGAATTCATCAACTGAATATTATCCACGGAAAAGGAACAGGGACGCTTCGAAAGGCAGTACAGGAACATTTAAAACACCATCCAAGTATTCGTACCTACCGTTTAGGCGTATACGGGGAAGGAGAAAGTGGTGTGACAATTGCTGAGCTAAAATAGTTTAGTTTTTATTTAACACTTTGAATTAAGTGGCTTTCAGGCACACATTCCATATCCTTTTGCATATACTGCGATAGGGTGGTGAGGTGATGTCTTTTCGCAGAAGTAAATTTCTGGCCCGAAGAAGGAAAAAGGGGCATAAACCAAAAATTCAGGGCAGTAGACGTGGAAGGAAATTTGTATGGATTGGCATTTTATTGTTGCTTGCCCTTGTCTTTCTTGATTTAAAAATGAGGCCGATTATTACATCTATATCCGGATACCAGGCAGAAATCACGATGACAAACATTATGAATCAGGCTGCAAATGAAATATTTCAGGACGAAAGTTTGAGTTATAGTGACTTTGTTACACTTACAAAAAATACCGAGGGAGATATTGCTTCAATTGAAACCAATACCCCTAAAATTAATTTAATTCAGACACAGCTTACACAGAAAATTATTAACACGCTCGTAAATACAAGGCGTGATACACTTTATGTTCCTTTGGGAACATTACTTGGATTTCATCTTCTTTCAGGGCGTGGACCCAATATTGAAATTAAAGTTATTCCTGTAGGAAACGTAAAAACTGTAGTTAAAAGCGAGTTTTCTTCGGCAGGTGTCAATCAAACTTTACACCAAATCACTGTTGAAGTTGATGTGACAGCTATGGCAATTATACCAGGCTATTCCACTGAAGTTACAGTACATACGGAATATATTTTAGCGGAAACAATGGTAGTAGGTGATGTCCCGAATTCATATGCACAAATTCTTACAGAAGGGGAGTCTGCGATTCCGTATCTTGCGGATCGTTTTGAGTCATAAAAGGTATATACATATTATTAAAAAGGAGCGCTGTATCACTAAATACAGCGCTCCTTTTTACGTAAAAACTAATAAAACGAAAGTTGTCCAGAACGATTTGAAATCGCTTCCTTAAAGATAATATGATCTCCCTTTTCTATAGATCCTATTAAAAGAGAACTGTGTGGATCGTGGTGGGATACATGATCAGCAACTAGACCATCGCTATAATTGGCATAACAGTAAATACAGCCATTTTGACAGGTGTTATAAGCTCCAATGTCAATACTTTCGCAGCATTTGCATCCCTTTCTCTGGTGGCGATCAAGTTTTAGATCCATTGAGATCCCACAAACAGATTCTATCACCCCTTTGTCAATACAGGAAGCTTGTTGAATTCCATATCGGTTTAAAAGTTCCGGTTCACAGCAAGCAGAAGGAATAAGATCATATCTTTTTGCTGTTTCAGAAAGGAATAAAGCGAGTTCAGCAGCTTGATCGATGTTCGGTTCCTGTATAAAAGGAGATTTGATTTTTTTGTATAAATCAATAAAGCTGAAAATAACCTGTCTGGTAAAGGGATGAAGCTGTTCACATAAATATGTAAATCCCTTATAATGATCGTCAGAAGTAAACCACTGATTCAAAATAATTGGATCATAACGCCAGATAACACGTTCGGCTCCGATCTGACTGGACAAGCGTTGAAAAGTTTCAATAATTTCTTCTTTATTTCTTAAGTATCTTTCAAATTTTCGGTCATAAGGAGTTATTGTAAACTGAAAATAGTAGCGATAACCCATTCGATCAATATGGATCAATTTTTCTAGCAATGGCCATGGATCTTTCGTCCAGAAAACAATACAGTCAATTGTATCAGGCGAAAGATGGAGCCTGTACAG
>CAUABB010000133.1 GCA_958427155.1 uncultured Oscillospiraceae bacterium
AATAGGAGGTACCATAAGCGAAAGCGGTAAGCCAAGGGCCGACGTTTCGACCACCGAGAACAAAATCGTTAACACTTTTGATCTTTTTGCGGCAATAAAGGCCAATTCCAGCTGTAATGATCACAAAAATGACCAAGACAATAATTTTAGCTACCATGGATATTCCTTTCCCAGGGCTCATAAAAGGACACTTCAGTGTCCTTTTATGATATCCGATTTTATTTTATCTCAGATTCTGAAGTTTGTAAATCCTTTTGGTTAAAAGATCTTTCGCAAGTCAGTTACTCGTTTAGCTTTTCCTTCACTGCGCGGAATCGTTTTAGGATCGACCAAAGTAATAACGGCGCTGATCCCTAAAACAGACTCAATTTCCGCTCGCAGTCTAGCCTGAAGGCCTTCAATTGCCGTAACGGTGTCACTAAACATTTTCTGGGTCATTTCAATCTGAATTTCAAGGGTATCAGTATTATTTTTACGGTCTACATAGATCATATAGTGCGGTTCAACATCGTCAAATTTCAGCAGAACACTTTCAATTTGAGAGGGAAAGACATTGACCCCGCGGATAATCAACATATCGTCAGAACGACCGGTGACTTTGGACATCCGAGGACTGGTTCGCCCACATTCACACTTTTCATAGGTGAGGCTACATAGATCACGGGTGCGGTACCGAATCAGTGGGAAGGCTTCCTTATTAACGCAGGTGAAAACTAATTCGCCCACTTCACCTTCTGGAAGAACCTCGCCAGTTTCCGGATTGATAATTTCCGGGATAAAATTATCTGCGGCGATATGCATCCCACAGTTATAATCGCAACTCATGGAAACACCAGGACCCGCCACTTCACTGAGCCCGTAAACATCGTAAGCTTTTAGTCCCAGGCGTTCCTCAATCTGTATACGCATCTCTTCACTCCAGGGTTCTGCTCCAAAAACACCTGCACGCAGTTTGAGATCGGATTTTTTAATCCCGTTTGCTTCCATTTCGTCAGCGAGATGAAGTGCATAAGAAGGGGTGCAGCAAATCATAGTTGTGCCAAAATCCTTTAACAGGTTAAGCTGACGAGAGGTGTTTCCAACCGATGCCGGAACAACCGTTGCGCCTATTTTTTGCGCACCGTCATGCGCTCCGAGTCCGCCGGTGAAGAGACCGTATCCGTAAGATACATGAACAATATCCTTTGGACCTCCTCCGGCCATGGTGAGTCCCCGTGCCATACTGTCAGCCCACATGTCAAGATCATGCTCTGTATAACCAACAACAATCTGTTTGCCAGTAGTCCCGCTTGATGCGTGAATTCGGACGACTTCGTCCATAGGCACGCAGAACATACCGAACGGGTAATTATCCCGGAGGTCGTATTTATAGGTAAAAGGAAGCTTATACAAGTCATCAACTGACCTGATATCACCTGGCTCTACGCCAATATCCTGCATCTTCTTTTTGAAATAGGGAGCTTTTTCGTACATTCGGTTTACGGTTTTTATAAGCCTCTCACTCTGGATTTTTCGAAGTTCTTCGGGGCTTATGGTTTCCATAGGACTCCAAATTTTACTCATGATTTTCTTCCTTTCCAATATGATGAGACTTCCACTTTATCTGTAACCAGATAAAAATAGAAGCTTTGGTTTGAAACAACATATTTTCCAAACCAATACCTTCCATTTAGCCGAAGGTAATTTTAACGTCTGACACGGAAAGCGTCAGCAGGGAAAAGGGGATTTTTAGCCATAAAAAATCCCCTTCATCCCTAAAAATCATGGGACGAAAGGATCATTTCGCGGTACCACCCATATTCACCAGAGAATTGATATTACCTCGGTGCACTCCTACGGCCTGAAAACCGTTTTTTCTTTAACGCAGAATTACGCAACCAACTACTCTTTTTCACCGGCTGGGCTCTGAGGTGAACTTCGAGTTTCGTCCTGCATAGAACCGCTTTCAGTCAGTGACGGTTCCTCCCTGAGAGTTTCAGAAACCTACTTTTCCTCTTCAACGCCTGTCAAATTTTATTATATACGCAGCCGTTTACTTTGTCAATTTATTTTAACCGTTTAAATGGACAAAGTGTGATTGTAAATTTGTGCATTTTGTTGTATAATGCAGATAAAAAGGTGGGATTAAATTGAATTTGTTTGAGTATCATCTTAGGACCGGAGAGGAAGGTTTTTATAATATCACAGGACAGGTTCAGGACGCGCTTGCAAAAAGTAAAATTCGCTCCGGAATCTGTGTGGTCTATACGCCCCATACTACCTCAGCGGTCACCATCAATGAAAATGCAGATCCCGATGTTAAAATAGATCTGCTAAAAGGTTTGTCCGATACCTATCCTGATCTGTCTTTGTACCGTCATATAGAGGGAAACTCAGCTGCACATTTAAAGTCCAGTTGCATAGGATGTTCAGAAATAGTAATAGTTGAAAAAGGAAAGCTGCTTTTGGGAAGGTGGCAGGGAATCTATTTCTGTGAATTTGATGGCCCTCGTGACCGGTGCTTTTTTGTAAAAGTTGTTGAAGGGTAATTGCAATTTAGGAAACAACATTTTATTTTCTATGTAAAAAATTGGTCTATCAGCTCACGGGGAAAAAGGATCAAGTTCAAGATAGGTTTATACTATGAGAAGCAATAAAACCCTTCAGAACTGAAATTCTGAAGGGTTTTATTGTTGTTTTATTTGATTAAACGAATTCGTCCTTCTTTTCTGGGAAGAGCTTTAGCCTGGGGCTGATCGGAATACCCTACCGCAATACTTCCGCAAATTTCTTCATCTTCTTTAATGCCAAACGGCTTCAAAAACTCTCGAAGAATATAATTATTTGACAGCCATGTAAGCTGGTTAATCCAACAGGTACCAATATTCATGGAAGTTGCGGCTAGCAAGATATTTTCAATTGCAGCCGCACTATCTGCCATAGCGTTTCCGTGTCCTTTTTTATTCGTAACAATAATTAAAGTGGGAGCATTATAAATAAAGTCGTATCCACCTTTTTTGGCCGCTTCAATGGCATGGACTTTACTTTTATACATACCTTCTGTGATATCCATCCGGCTGAATTCCTGCTCGACAATTTTTTTCAGTTCTACCAATACCATGGGCCTTTGGATTACAGTAAATCGAGCATACTGACAATTTCCACCGCTTGGAGCGTAAAGGCCAGCTTCCAGCATAGTAGAAAGCTCTTCATCGCTCACTTGAATTGGCTTATATTTTCGGATACTTCTGCGGCTCAAAATAGCTTGAATGGTCTGCTCCATACGCTGGAACTCCTTTTGATCTATAAATGATTGAAATTTAATGAAAATAACAGATTGTTTTATTGGTTTTGAGGCAATAAAAAACTAAATTCATTTTAGCTTTTTTATTTTTAAAAATCAACTCTTTCTGTGAAATTAGAAGCGTTTATGATTTGTGATGTAGAAAACTTCGAATTTTTTGCATCATACCTGTTCGTTTGTTTGAGTCAGAAACGGCGTAAGTGTGTTCAGAAGCAAATTTCATGAATTTTTCCTGACTTGCTTCTGCAAATGGTTCGCGATCCCGGAAGCGGTACTCGCCATCTCGATGCAGCCGACGGCCTTTAACGGTGTCGTCTAACTGAATTTGTAAGATACGATAAAGACGGTTTTTGAGCTTGACGTCTTCAACCGGACAAGCAATTTCAACCCTTCTTTGTGTATTGCGAGTCATCATATCGGCGGAGGCAATATACAGCTTCATCTCACTTCCCACGCCGAAACAGTAAATTCTGGCGTGTTCCAGAAATCGACCAACAATACTGGTTACAGAAATATTTTCTGTTTTTCCGACAATTCCTGGAATCAGGCAACAAATACCGCGGATAACTAATTTTACCGGAACACCACACTGTGAAGCTTCAGCTAGTTTATCAATAATATCGCGATCAGTCAGGGAATTCATCTTCATCATAATAGCTGCAGGTTGTCCAAGTTTGGCTTTTTCAATTTCATGATCAATTTGTTTAATAACATTGGATTTCAGACTGTATGGTGCAACCCAAAGCTTTTTATAACTCCCTTCCAGATTTGCAAGAGACATATTCTTAAAGAAATTAACTGCATCTGAACAGATATCCGGATCAGAGGTGATTAAAGACAAATCGGTATAAAGACGGGATGTTTTTTCATTATAATTTCCTGTTCCAACTTGAGTGATATACTGAATTCTTCCATGATCCTTCCGCGTGATCAGGCAGATTTTAGAATGTACTTTATAGCCATCAAAGCCATAAATAACATTACATCCTGCCTCTTCAAGGCGCTGCGCCCATTCGATGTTATTTTGCTCATCAAAACGAGCGCGTAATTCCATTAAGACAGTAATTTCTTTTCCGTTTTCTGATGCTTCTATCAAAGATTCCGCCAGCTTTGACTCTCGGCTGATTCTGTATAACGTAATTTTAATGGAAAGAACCGCAGGGTCATTGGCAGCCTCTTTAATCATGCTTAAAAAGGGCTTCATACTTTCAAAAGGATAAAAGAGAAGAACATCTTTTTTTAAGACCTGTCGGATTACACTTTGATGAGGACGTAATTCCGGGCTATCCTGTGGTTTGAACGGTTGATTCAGAATTAACTGTTTCATAGAAGAAGGAATCATATCCTCAAGCGCAAAAACATAGGACATATTGAGTGGGGTAGTACTGACAAAAACTTGGTTGCTTTTCAGAGAAAGATGCTCACAAAGAAATTTTTGCAAACTTTTACTCATTGGACTGGAAGCTTCAAGACGAACAGGCGCAAGACGAGCACGTTTTTTTAAAATTTTCTTCATATGCTGCCTAAAATCAATATCAGCATCATAAAGTCCCTCGTCTGTATCAATATCAGCATTTCTCGTGACACAGATTACTGTTTTTTCCGTAACATTATATTGTTCAA
>CAUABB010000134.1 GCA_958427155.1 uncultured Oscillospiraceae bacterium
GTACCAATCGCTGCAAGATCACCGTCGCCTTGATATGTAAACACAATATTTTTATCACCCAGCACACGTTTGGCACCGGTAGCGACCGCCGGAGCTCTACCATGTGGCGCCTCAATGAAGTCACAATTAAAATAGTCATAAGCCATAACTGAACAACCAACCGGACAGATGCCAACTGCCTTTTCCAAAACATCAAGTTCCACTAAGGACTCAGCAACAAGGCGGTGAACAATACCATGGCCACACCCGGGGCAATAATGGGTAGCAACATCGGTCAAACCCCTTGTTTTCTCAAATACAACAGCCATTATCTGTCACCTCCTACAGAAGCCAAAACTTCTTTTGCCACATTCAGCACTTCATCTGGAGTCGGAATAACTCCACCAGTACGCCCAAAGAAATGAACTGGACATTTTCCGTTTACCGCAAGACGAACGTCATCAACCATCTGGCCCATGCTCATCTCAACCGATATAAAGGCTTTCGCGTGAGACGCAATTTCAGCAATAGCCTTCTCAGGGAACGGCCAAAGAGTAATGGGGCGGATTAAGCCAAGCTTGATTCCTTCCTGTCTTGCCTTATTAACAGCGGTTTTACAGATACGTGAAGTAATTCCATAAGCGACAAGGACAATATCCGCGTCATCTGTCATAACCTCTTCGTATAGAACTTCATTCTCCTTTATCTTCTCATATCTTTCAAACCGTTCACGAATACTATTCTCCAACTGGTTAGGATTGAGATAAAGTGAATTAATAATATTGGGTTTCCGATTTCCTTTTGTCCCGGTAGCTGCCCACGGTTTTTCAGGTAATTTTTTCTCCTCGCTCTCATCTGGAAAAGCAATTGGCTCCATCATCTGACCCAACGCGCCATCGGCGAGCAGCATAGCCGGCATCCGGTACTGATCCGCTTTATCGAAAGCGCGACCGACCATATCAACAATTTCCTGAATACTTGCCGGAGCAAAAACCATAATATGAAGGTCACCGTGACCCGGCGCTTTTGTAGCCTGAAAATAGTCTGCCTGAGACGGCTGAATTCCGCCAAGTCCAGGACCACCACGCTGAACATTAACAATCAAGCAGGGCAGGTCAGAACCCGCTATGTATGAAATTCCTTCCGTTTTCAGACTAATTCCCGGTGAAGAAGAACTAGTCATAACCCTTGCTCCGACCGAAGAAGCGCCAAGAACCATATTGATTGCCGCAACCTCAGACTCCGCCTGAAGGAAAGTTCCTCCAATTTTAGGCATCCTTTTAGAAAGATAAGCGGAAATTTCCGTCTGCGGGGTAATTGGATAACCAAAAAAATACCGACAACCAGCACGAAGAGCCGCTTCCGCAAGTGCCTCGTTTCCTTTCATCATATATTGTTGTGACATATTAGCCTCCATTCTTTGTATAATTTTCCAAAATTATACAAAAAGTAATTGGTTTCGACTTATTTTTCTACCGTGATTGCACAATCCGGACAAGTCGTTGCACACATCGCACAGCCGATGCAACTATCCATATCAATGACTTCCGCTGGATTGTAACCTTTTGCGTTCAACACGGTTTTGGAAAGCCGTAAAATTTTTTTCGGACATACCGTAGTACAAAGTCCACAACCTTTACAGCGGTCGACATTAATCGTTGTCTTAGCCATCCTATATACCTCCTCTTTTCACTCAACAGGCTTCAAATATAATTCCATCGGGAAAATATCCGTCCCGTTAATTTGTTGGCCATTTTCCTTAGTACAAGTAGTAAACTTAACCGGAATCCCTGTCAACTCTGTCAACTGTTTTCCAAATGGGATTCCTTTCGCAACCGTTTCCGATGTTGTCAAAGGTCCAAGATTTGCGTTATTCACCAGCCCAGTCACCTTTAGACGCGAAGCTGTTTCAATCCCTCGGAGAGATTCAACTGTCTCTTCCGGAGTGGCTGTCAAAAAGCGAAACGGATTATAAACATATAACATTTCATAACCCTTCTCCGAAATCAGGGTGGCGTACTGACCAAGCGCGATAGCTCCCGCATCATCCCCACCTACATCCAGAATACAGGTACCTTTCCCTGTTCGAAGTCTCCCTGAAATGCTCCCAGGCAAGGAAGGCACATCCAAATTTGTAGAAGCAAAGTTTGCAGACAACAGGTCGATTCCACTCTTTTCAAGCAGCTCCCTGCAGTCATTGGTACGGAAATACGGGTTGACAATATCCAGGTCGACAATGGTGACCTGCTCTCCTTTTCCCGCAAGAGAAAGAGCCATATTTACAGCAATATTGGTTTTCCCACAACCATAATGACCGGTAATAACCAAAATTTTTTCAAAATTTATCATAAACAAGCCTTTACTGTTAACTATAATTGAACTGTTTTGGTTTCGTGAAAGTTTCTTGGCCAGATCCTGCAAGAAATCACCTGAAAACATTACTATTATATCACATCAGGCCCAGCATTACAATTCTACTTTTTTGTAGTAATTTTGCCATTTATAAGTGGAATTTTTTCGCAAATATTATAAGAGAGGTAGTAAATCCACCTTCACAAAGAGTTAAAAATAATTAGAAAGGAGTGGAAACGAAGCCTGACGTTTCCAAAAAAACATGAAACTGATTCGAAATATCATACATTATTTAACCGCGGTGACGGCTTTATGTTCTTTTTCCATATTGGGACTAACGGCATATATTGATATTGCCGCGCCTGAACATTACTATAACATCGAAGGGGAGTCTTTTTCAGTTTCCTCCATGTTTGGCCTTGAACTCGGCACTACCTACCAGGCTGATACGGCTGCCCAAACTACTGAAAGTACTCCTGTTACACAGGAGGTTGAACTTTCGCTATTCGGAATTATTCCTGTAAAAACTGCTACTGTCGAGACCATACAGAACGTAGAACTTGTTCCCTGCGGTACGCCGTTCGGTGTAAAAATTTTAACAGACGGCGTAATTGTTGTGGGACTTAATGAAATAGCTACCGAAACAGGTTCACGAAATCCAGCCAAGGAGGCAGGTGTCCAAACAGGAGATATCATTATTAAAATCAATAATACACCGGTATCCTCTAATGACGATGTTGCAAAAATCATTTCGGCTTCAGGTGGCAAAAGCGTCACCATTGAGTACAAACGTGGCGAGCGAACGGGGGTCTTGACTTTAACTCCTGCTTTATCAGCCATTGATCGTACCTATAAAGCAGGCCTCTGGGTACGAGACAGCTCAGCAGGAATTGGAACGGTCAGCTTTTATGACCCTGAGACCCAGGCATTTGGCGGACTTGGACATGCTATCTGTGATGTCGATACAGGTGAAGTTCTTCCAGTTATGCAGGGGGATGTTGTAAATGTCAAAATACACGATATTGTAAAAGGGACAGTTGGTACGCCAGGCGAACTGAGAGGCAGCTTCGTCTCTAAAGATTCATGCGGCACCATTCTAATCAATAATGAGTCGGGTGTATTTGGAAAAATGTACGATCCCCCCAGTTATCAAGAAGCTGTTCCTTTAGGTCTAAAACAGGAAGTCAAATCCGGGAAGGCAACAATTTTGACCACACTTAATGGAAGCATCCCAAAAGAATATGAAATTGAAATTGTAAAAATTAATCTTCTCGAAAACAGCCCTACCAAAAATATGGTCATTAAAATTACCGACCCAGAACTACTGGAGCTCTGCGGAGGTATTGTCCAAGGAATGAGCGGAAGCCCAATCCTTCAAAATGGAAAACTGATTGGAGCAGTAACACACGTTTTTGTAAACGATCCCACCCAGGGTTATGCGATTTTTGCCGAAAATATGTATCAAAACATTGCTTCCATGAGATCACAATCTTAATGTCCTACAAAAGCACAGGATATTGTGTGGTTCGCCGTCTAAATATCCATTAATTTCAAAATATTGGAAAAAAATGTAAAAAACCTCTTGTTTTATTTTCCAATATATGGTAATATTATGCCAACACGATCAGACGAGGAGGAAGTATTGTGACAAACAAACGAAAAGTATTGATTGGAGACGAATCACTGGATTACGGGCAAGCTTGCGCTGATATGCTGCGCGCTAAAGGATTTGAAGTGCTAACCGAACCCAAGAATGGTCAAATTATTTGTGACGCAATTTTAAAAGAACATCCAGATGTTGTTATTATAGATGCTCTAATGCAGCAAATGGATGCTATCAAATTGTTAAAAACTTTTAAGGATCTTACCAACCGCCCAGCCTTTATTATCACAACTGCATATGATAGTTCTTTCCTTCAAAGTGAATTAATGAATTGCGGCGCTTCCTATTTTATGCTCAAACCTTTTGACTTACAGGATCTAGTTGATCGCGTTCTGGCGCTTACTGACTTTCGAACACCTCCAGAAGCTGTTTCTAAAACAACGGATCTGCCGGATCTTGAAGTAATGATTACCGAGGTAATTCACCAAATCGGTGTTCCGGCACATATCAAAGGATATCATTATCTAAGAGAATCAATTAGACTTTCAATTGAGGATTCTGAAATGATCAATTCCGTAACCAAACTTTTATATCCTACTGTTGCGAAGGCGTTCAACACAACTTCCTCCCGTGTAGAAAGAGCGATTCGCCACGCGATTGAAGTAGCGTGGGACCGTGGGGATGTTGACACACTAAACGCCTATTTTGGATACACAATCCACAACAGCCGTGGCAAACCCACTAATTCCGAATTTATTGCCATGATTGCTGACAAACTGCGTCTCAAATTAAAAGCTTCCCATGCAGTTTAATAAAACGCTATCTTCTTAATGGAATGTTTTTCCACATTCCTCTCCTGATACTCCCATAAAAGAACCAGGCACCCTTTTTAGGTGCCTGGTTCTTTTATGGGAGTATCAACAACTCGAACTTAACTCAAACAAATTATAACT
>CAUABB010000135.1 GCA_958427155.1 uncultured Oscillospiraceae bacterium
ATAAGTGTTAAATTAATATTAGCACTCAGATACAAAGAGTGCTAATATTGTAAAATAAGAATTAAGGATTGCAAGTTTTTGGCTGAGAGGTGAAAAGATTTGCGGATAGATGACAGGAAGCTGAAAATTCTTGCGGCTGTTGTAGATGAATATATCAGAACCGGAGAACCGGTGGGATCTAAGGCTTTGGTTGAACTTTCTGGCCTTTCTGTTTCGTCTGCCACAGTTCGTAATGATATGGCAGCGCTGGAGGCGTTGGGCTTTTTGGAACAGCCGCATACTTCGGCCGGCCGTGTGCCTACGGCAAAGGGTTACCGTTTCTATATAGAAAAATTGATGAAACCCGAGCCCCTTTCTCTAAAAGAAAAGGGAATGATTGATGATATGCTTGGCCAAGGAGATGCGGTTACTGCCGAATCTGTCATTGAAACGGCAACTGAGGCATTAGCGCAACTTACAGGTTGTGCAACGTTTAATACGAAAAATATGCCGCAGATTTCGGTAATTACTCGTGTTGAAGTGATTCCGGCCGGAAAAAGGCTGTATGCTTTATTGATCTTAACATCTTCGGGTGCTATTAAAAACCGGATCTGTCGAATGGAATTTGATCTGACAAATGAACAGCTTGAATTTTTCGATCATTTTTTAAACGAACATCTTCATGGTTTAAAGCTTGATCAGCTTAATCCTTCCATGATACAGAATCTGGCCGCCGCAATGGGAAGTTATATGATGACATTAACGCCACTTCTTTATGCGGTTTATGAGCTTTCAAATGAGTTTGCCGCCTCAAATGTTAATCTGAAGGGTGAGACGCGGCTACTGACGACCAATGAATTTGATCCAGGGGAAGTGATGCGTTTTCTTTCCCATAAAAATGATTTGGCACAACTTCTTTCGTCAGTCTTTAACGGGATTCATGTTGTATTTGGACAGGAAGAGAATGTATTGGCAATTTCCAATTCTAGTATGATCCTGTCAAAATATAATCTTGGAAAAATTGACGCAGGTGCGCTTGGTGTCATCGGTCCGGTGAGAATTGATTATGCCAAGATGATTCCTTATATCAAATATTTTTCAGACAGCGTGACCCGCATGTTGTCTGCCAGCAGCGAGGCTCTGGAGGAAGGAGAACAGGATGAGCGAGAAAAAGAAAAAGACTCAGAAAACAGATGATGAAATAGAGATAAAACAGACGGAGGCTTCGGCGGAAACATCTACTCCCTCGGAAACAGCTGATGATGTGCCAGAAAATACTGCTTCCGGTTTGGAGCAGGAAGTGGAAAGACTTAAAGATGAAAATAAAGAGCTCCAAGATAAACTGCTTCGACAGATGGCGGAGTTTGACAATTATCGTAAGCGGACTGTTAAGGAAAAAGGGGAGCTTTACGATGACGCAACGGCTAAATGCATTTCTCAGATTATAACGGTAGTAGATAATTTTGAGAGAGCATTAGCAACTCCCTGTGAAGGAAATGAAGAATTTAAAAAAGGCGTTCAGATGATCTTTGATCAGTTTATGCAGACTTTGTCCAGTATGGGGGTCGAGGAAATCGACGCAATGGGAAAACCTTTTGACCCGGAAATTCATAATGCGGTCAGTCGCGTTGAGGATGAAAATTTTGATGAAAACACCGTCTGCCAGGTTTACCAGAAGGGCTTTAAGTTAAAAGATAAAGTGATTCGGCACGCTATGGTAGTCGTTGCAAATTCATAAAAAATATTTTTGGTTTTAAATAGAACGGAGGAAATCACGATGGGAAAAATTATTGGTATTGACTTGGGAACAACAAATTCTTGTGTTGCGGTTATGGAAGGCGGAGAAGCGGTTGTTATTGCGAATCCGGAAGGAGCAAGAACAACTCCTTCAGTTGTTGCTTTTTCTAAAACCGGTGAAAGGATGGTAGGCCAGGTAGCAAAACGTCAGGCCATCACCAATCCAGATAAGACCGTCAGCTCGATTAAACGTCATATGGGTACTGATTATAGTGTCAATATCGACGGGAAGAAATATTCTCCACAGGAAATTTCTGCAATGATTCTTCAGAAATTGAAATCTGATGCGGAAGCGTACCTTGGCGAAACTGTTTCTGAGGCGGTTATCACTGTACCGGCCTATTTTACTGACGCGCAGCGTCAAGCGACAAAAGATGCAGGAAAAATTGCTGGCCTGGATGTAAAAAGGATTATCAATGAGCCGACCGCTGCAGCTCTTGCGTATGGAATTGATAAAGAAAATGATCAGAAGATTATGGTCTACGACCTTGGCGGCGGTACCTTTGATGTTTCCATTATTGAAATGGGTGACGGCGTTCAGGAAGTTCTTGCAACTGCGGGTAACAATCGCCTTGGTGGTGATGATTTTGACCAGCGGATTATCGATTGGCTGATTGCCGAGTTTAAAAAAGACAGCGGAATTGATCTGAAAAATGACAAGATGGCTATGCAGCGTTTGAAAGAAGCTGCTGAGAAAGCGAAAATTGAGCTTTCCGGTATGGCGCAGACTCAGATCAATCTGCCGTTTATCACAGCGGATGCAACCGGCCCGAAACATCTTGATCTCACGTTAACCCGCGCGAAATTCAATGAAATTACTTCCGATTTGGTTGAGGCTACTATGGGGCCGGTTCGTCAGGCGTTGTCTGACGCAGGATTGCAGCCTTCTCAGCTTGATAAAGTTCTTCTCGTTGGCGGTTCTACCCGTATTCCAGCTGTACAGGATGCGGTAAAGGCGCACACTGGAAAAGATCCGTTTAAGGGGATTAACCCGGATGAGTGTGTTGCAATCGGTGCGGCTATTCAGGGTGGCGTTTTGACCGGCGATGTTAAAGGATTGCTTCTGCTTGATGTTACCCCGCTTTCCTTGGGAATTGAGACGATGGGTGGCGTTTGCACAAAGATCATCGAACGAAATACGACGATCCCGACTAAAAAATCTCAGATTTTCTCAACCGCTGCTGACGGCCAGACTTCTGTAGAAGTAAATGTTCTGCAGGGTGAGCGTGAGTTTGCAAAAGATAATAAGTCTCTTGGAATGTTCCATCTTGATGGAATTCCGGCGGCTCCTCGTGGTGTTCCGCAGATTGAAGTTACTTTTGATATTGATGCAAATGGTATTGTTCACGTGTCTGCAAAAGATTTGGGAACCGGAAAAGAGCAGAATATTACGATTACGGCTTCCACCAATATGTCAAAAGAAGATATCGACCGCGCTGTAAAAGAAGCTGAACAGTTTGCAGCAGAGGATAAGAAAAATCGTGAGGGTGTTGACATCCGGAACAATGCAGATCAGCTTGTTTACCAGACCGAGAAAACACTGAAAGATATTGGCGATAAAATCACTGAAGACGAGAAAAAAGAAATTCAGGGTAAAATTGACGAATTAAAAGAAGCGCTTAAAGGCACCGATAATGACGCCATTAAGGCTAAAACCGAGGAAGCGCAGCAGGCTTTCTATAAGGTGTCCGAAAAGCTTTATCAGGCCGCGCAGGCAGAAGCTCAGGCTCAGGCGGCTGCGCAGCAGGGAACGGCTGGCACCGATAACGCTGCTCCGCAGGACAATGTAGTGGACGCGGACTTCACCGATGTGGAAGACGATAAAAAATAAATTAAAATGTGTAATTTTTACACCCCCGTTTTTAAGCGGGGGTGTAAAAATGGTTAAGAGTCCGGCTGATCCGGATACACGATCTGATAAAGGGTGGGCATAGGTTTGGCTGAAAAACGAGATTATTATGAGGTTCTGGGGGTTTCAAGATCCGCCAGTGACGATGAGATCAAAAAAGCATATCGTCAGATGGCAAAGAAGTATCACCCCGATTTGAATCCCGGCAACAAGGAAGCCGAGGCAAAGTTTAAAGAAGTGAATGAGGCCTATGAGGTCCTTTCTGACAGCGCCAAAAAATCCCGATATGACCAGTTCGGCCATGCAGGAGTGGATCCGAATTACGGTGCCGGAGGTGCCGGTGGAGGCGCTGGATTTGGTGGCTTTGATTTTGGTGATTTAGGAGATATTTTTGAAGGCTTTTTTGGCGGTGGGTTTGGTGGTTCTACACGCAATAATCCAAACGCACCAAGAAGAGGGGCTGATGTTAGTGCTTCAGTTACGATCAGCTTTTTAGAAGCTTGTAAAGGCTGTGAAAAGGATATCACGGTTTCTTCTATGATGTCTTGCCCTGATTGCGGCGGAAGTGGTGCCGCCAA
Organism: uncultured Oscillospiraceae bacterium; assembly: GCA_958427155.1. Classification (GTDB taxonomy): domain Bacteria; phylum Bacillota; class Clostridia; order Oscillospirales; family Ruminococcaceae; genus Metaruminococcus_A. The sequence goes on from CAUABB010000135.1 coordinate 4,204, forward strand.
AGGTACGTCTGTGAAAACTTGTCCGGACTGCGGCGGAAGAGGACAGGTGCGGATGAATCAGCGTACGCCTTTTGGGGTAATGCAGACTACCAGAACCTGTAGCCGTTGTGGAGGAAAAGGAAAGATTATTGAAACGCCTTGTCCCAAATGCCATGGCGGCGGACGAGTACGAAATTCCTCTACTGTCCATGTTACAATTCCAGCCGGGATTGATGACGGTCAGGCGTTTGCTATGTCGGGAAGAGGAGATCATGGACTGAACGGGGGGCCTTCCGGAGATTTAGTTATCAATGTAAATGTCCGCCCTGATCCATTGTTCACCAGGCGTGGATTTGATATTTGGTGTGAGGTTCCAATTACTTATGCACAGGCTGTTCTCGGCGATGAAATTACTGTGCCAACGATTGATGGAAAGGTTAAGTACAATATTCCAGAAGGGTTCCAGCCGGAAACGGTTGTTCGATTGCGTGGAAAAGGAGTCCAGAAAATCAATATATGCAATAGCTGATAATATGTTTAGATTCTGGTATCGGTTTATACCTGATAATAATTCTATCATTAGCAGAGGTGCAACAGAACTTGCGTATAAAAGAATTGCTCCAAATCTGTCAGATTATATGGGCAGGATATTTGAAGAAATATGTATGCA